>JAIXUU010000244.1 GCA_027483405.1 Planctomyces sp.
ACCAGCTCCTGCGTCTCTTTAGTCATCTCCAGTGGTTCAGCGGTCGTTTGATGAGGCAAGCCCATGAGTACCACCTTGGCAGTCCCCTCAAAAGGTGTGACCTGCTCAACTTTCACCGGGTAATCAATCTCTGCATTCTGCTCCACAGCAGACTTTGCAAACTCCAGCTTGACGTAAGGCTCAGCGACTTTCAGCGCAACAAACGGCGAGGCGGAAACACGACTTCCTCCCACATCCGCACGAACTCGGGCACAAATCTTCCAATCACCTGCGGGAGCATTTCCGGCAGCATTCACGTCAATCACGGTCTCCGTCTGCCCTTCAGCGATGACTGCATTTCGACTTGAATTGATACCTGGTGGATTCTGCAGCAACTCGACATTGATGGGACCCTTGAAGTCGCCTTCTCGTTTGGCAATCAGCTTTAATTTCAAAGGACTGTTTTTAATCAACGGGACCTTGGGTTGAACAATTTCCACGGAAAAAGGGACTGGTTCCACCACGGAAACGGCCAAGGCCGGCAATGCTTCAATAAAGAAAGGACGGTTGTTCTGGCCGCGGACCATGATGGCGTCCTGCCTCACTCGACTTTCAACATGCCGATTGGGATCTGCTGCGATGAAACCCACAATCTGAGACATTTTCAGACTCAGCGGTGCATCAGGAGCTGCGACCATGACCACCTGAGCCACCCCTTGGCCATCCGCCAGTTGAGGAGCCTCTATCGTGACTCCCTGAGGAAGATTTTCACTGCGAAACTCAATGGGCCCGCCAACATCTCGTCTTGTGGCTGTTACAAGAAATGGCAGACGCCCGCCGGCAGGTAACTCCAGCGTATCTTCCTGAAACTGGACAAACTCATTAATCGAAAAATCGAGACGAGGCGTGATCGGGTTCGCTTCAATCCGGTAGTGATAGGCATTCCCTCCACGCCCCAGATGATCACGAATCATGACAAAGTATTTACCGTCCGCAGGACAATTGAATCGAAGCAGACTATCGGGAGTTCCGGGGGAGTCGTCGCTATTGGCAACAGCATTCCCCTTGTCATTCCAGATTTGCAGCACAGAATCAACCTCAGAACGCAATCGTCTTCCGTAAACAACGAAGTCGAAATTCTCGCCTTTTTTGGCTTCGAAGGCGAATAGGTCTCGATCGCCCTCCGTTTGCAGAATGCCATTCATTGCGGCGGGCAGGACAGCCAAAGGAGCCTGCTCCATCGAATCATTCGGCTCCGCTTCGATCACATTCTCAAGATCTGTCAGCCGAAATGCATTACCAGTAGGTGCAATTCCCGAATCATCACTCGCTGAAAGGGCAAAGTTCAATGGGGAAGATGCTGGAAGACTTTCCAGAGTCGGTAGCACAACATCTCGCGTCAAGGGGCCTTTGACATCCCCGTAATAAGTCACCGAAACGGTGCTTCCAGGTTTACCACCGGCTGGGACAATGGCTAGCGGCCTGGGATAGTTTCCTATATGGAGCTGGTAATAGCTATCACCCGACCCGCCATAACTCGACTCCCTGACCATCACGATGTATTTACCATCAGTGGGGACGACTATCGAAGCCACGCCATCCTGAGTGCCAAAAGCCGCATCATCACTGCCAGCCAGTTCAAATCGTGATTCATTGATGATCGACACATACGGATCGAACATCGAGTTACCCAGGCGGATGCCGACAACTTCCGCCGTCAACCGCTCACCAGCTTTAGCATCGACGACAAAGTAATCGACATCCTCGTTCGTTACGACGCCGTTGATTGTCACGTTGTTCGAAATCACCTGTGGCTTAGCGAACTCATTGTTCGGTTCAACTTCTTCAACAACAGGCAAGGCCGAGATGGCGAAATTTTGCGTCTTGGACATGCCACTTTTGGTACGGAGCCTTAGATGCCGAATCCCTGGCGTCTGATCTGAACTGAGTTTGACGCGTGTCTTGACGAGTTTGTCGTTCTCGACTTTGAAATCGAGAACTTCAATTCCCGGCTCGTAGATGATCACTTCAGCAGCGTCGCCGAGTCGCTCTCCATTAAACGAGAGTTCGACTTCTGTCCCTCGTTGGGCACCACGAGGCATGACATTTCTAACGACAGGGTCAGCACCCAGAACATGTCCAGCGGTCGCAAGGCCCATCAGCAGGCAGGCAATACTTAAGTTGCGAGCGAACAAGAATTTCATCATGGGAGAACATCCTTAGCCTGCACACATCACCTGCTGTGCATGACTTTTCCTTCAGGCGAGAACTATTTGGCAAGCTGTCGTTACCAGGCAGGTTATCTTCACGAGGCAGGACAAAGACTGTTCGATATCTGGGAATCAACAGCCTTTGTGTAGATCTCGTCACATCGAACTTATTTTATGCAAACAATCAGAGCGAGCTCTCAAGTGTCTGGCGAAAATACATAAGCATTGATGACTGTAACGATTATTCCAGCAAGCTAGTGGCTTAGCTGATACCATCCAAACCAGTTTTCTGTGGCACGAACACCATCAATTGAAAAGTCTGTCCCACTGAAACCAACAGGCTTGGAAACCACTCCTAATGACGGACGGCACTGTGGCGGCCTGAGCCGACAAATGTGCAAATCATTCTGACCAGTTCAATGCCTCTGAACAATAAACAAGGACATTAACACTGACGACTAAGCGCCAGGCCATCGCCCAAGAGTCAGGCGATGGCCCGCTGTGCATACGCCAGAAAGACTGCACGGCCAGCCGGGACTAAGCCAGCAGCTCTTTCACCACTTGACCACCATCCACGATTTCAATCGGACGATCCCCAGGTGCCATCAACTCCTTGTCAGCCACAATTCCCAAAGCGTGATAAACAGTGGTGAAGAGATCTTCGATTCCCAGAGGATTCTCATCAGGCTCGGAGGCCACAGCATTTGACGAACCGTAGACAGCACCTTGCTTGATCCCGCCACCAGCCAGGGCCACGCTGAAGACCTTAGGATAGTGATCGCGGCCTGCTGTCCCGTTGATCTTCGGTGTCCGGCCAAATTCCGAAGACACCATCACCAATGTTTCACCCAGGAGACCACGCTGATCGAGATCCTTGATCAGCATTGAGAAAGCCTGATCAAACTGGGGCATCTGATTTTTAAATCCCTGCACGATATTGGTGTGATGATCCCACCCACCATAGGTCAGGTTCACCAGACGCACACCAGATTCGACAAGGCGGCGAGCCAACAGCATGCGAGCGCCAGCCGTATTTCGACCATACTGATCGCGGATCTCGGGGGATTCCTTCTCAATATCGAAGGCTTCTCGTGCCTGCGACGAGCTGATCAGGCTGTAGGCGCGATCATAGAAAGTGTTCATCGCAGTCAGTTCGTCAGATTTTTCCCGCTGAGCAAAATGACCATTGACGGCGTCCAGCATACGGCGACGTGACTCAAATCGAGCATCATCAACTCCGCCAGGCAAGTTCAGATCCCGCACTTTGAATCCGTTATTGGCCGGATCGGAACCCAAGGCAAACGGTGCAAAGGCACTGCTCAAATAGCCGCTCCCGGCATACTCGTTTGGCACATTCGGCACACAGACATAGGGAGGCAGATTGTTACGTGGTCCAAATTCGTGACTGATCACAGATCCAATCGAAGGATACTGCAAGGCAGGACTTGGCCTGTACCCTGTGAACATATTATGCGTGCCACGTTCGTGGGCTGCTTCACCATGAGTCATACTGCGGATAATGCAGAGCTTGTCAGCAACTTCTGCTGTCTTGGTCAAAGTTTCACCAAACATCACGCCGGGAAGCTTTGTCTGCACCTGCTTCATTTCACCACGGTATTCGATCGGAGCATTGGGCTTTGGATCAAACGATTCCTGATGAGCAATCCCGCCAGGCAGGAAAATGTGAATGATCGATTTGGCAGTTCCCTGGAAGGTTTTGTAATCCTTCAAATCTGCCAAAGCCTGCTGCTGCAAAAGATGAGGCAGAGTTAATGAGGTACCTGCCAGCATGCCCACTGACAGAAATCCACGGCGGCTGAGTGCCTGAAAATGCGCTGGTGCACAATTAGGGGAAACTTTCACCATGGCATCAACTCCAGATTTAAGGGCGGGAAATTGCGAGGTAAGGGTTACTGCGGAATTCTTGGGGGCAAAACGCTGGGCATCCAAGCCTGACCATCTCAAATCTTTGGATCATCAGACCGAATCTTGGCTTTCCAACATTGCATCAAAAAATGTCGCTGCGTCAACATTTGGCATCTTGAGAAAATTAGTTTCCTGAAAAAACAACAATTTTGTCAAAAACTTGACACGTTATGGAAATCTTCGCACAGCACCCCCTGTTCCTGACGATTCATCTTTTCGATTACAATCGCAACAATCTACGCCATTGAGCCTTACGTCACGATCAACCAAACCTGCATCTTCACATGCTGAGTGCCACGTAGGATTCAAGACCAAGCCATGCCACCCCCACCGCGAATCCAATACCGCACGCAATATCAAGTTTTTTGGATCGGCCTTTTCCGGGGTCGTCAAGTCATGAGATCTCGATCTATTGATTGATTTATCTTGTCGAAATGACAGCACCCATTTCCTTGGAATCATCACAATCGGACTGTCAAACCTGAAATTGAATCATCTACCGCCTCTGCTTTTTCGTCCCTGTTAGAACCTGCCCCAGATTCAGTACTCCTCAACAGTTCTTAATAGCCGGAGGGAGTTGATCATCATGTGGAAATGGTTGAGAAACAGGCAACGTAAACTCAGATCTCAGAAACCTTTGCCTTATTTTTTGTCCCGCTTGATCAAGCGGCCTGATCTCAGTACCTGGCTGACCGATGCTGCCAGATTCAAACTCATCAACCACGCTCGCAATATGGTTGCCGAAAAGAACTGGGAAGGCCTGAGCGGTTTGGTCGTCACGGAAGAAATGAAATGGAAAATTGCACTTCAGGCCTCCCGGCTCACCCTCGGATTTGATGACTCGCCGTTTGACTCGATTCAATCCATCCTGATCTACCCCTCGACCTATGTGGCACCTCAGCAAACAAGACTTGGACATATCGTCGTCGAGAGTTCCTCTCTGCGCCTCGGCGAAGCCTGGAAACGAGGGCCCATTGTTCTGGCATGGGAAGACATTCAGCGCGAATGGGAAGGACACGAGCCATTCCACAACGTCGTCATTCACGAGTTCTCCCATGTTCTCGACATAGCAAACGGAGATGCCGACGGCATGCCTGTCATTGAAAACCCGACTCTTGCCAGAGACTGGATATCTCTCATTCCCCAGCAATTCGCACAATTCGTCCAGCGGCTACACTCTGGCCACAGCGATATCATCAATAGCTATGGAGCCACAAACCTCGCCGAGTTTTTCGCTGTCTCGACAGAAGCCTTCTTTTCATCACCGAGACTTTTCAATATATGGCATCCGGAACTCGCACAACTTTATCAACAATACTTTGGCCATACTTTCTACTCGACGAGTTGGCCACTTCATCCACAGTACTCCATGATTAACCCTTCCCAGTTCACCGCCTCACAGACTAGTGACTACCTGAGCAGCCATAGATACCTCAACCATGAACGATATTTAGTCGGCTAAACAGTCTGGCATTCTCTTCACATCTCATCATGTGAAGTCATGATCCAATATGATAATGTGAACTTCTATTTTTGATAGCTACCGAGCTGCCAACTCATTTGCGAGTATGTAGTACTGAGAAAATCATCGCATCCCCAAACGCAACACTACTTCCGAAACAAAGCTCATTGGCCTTGCGAAAATAGGATGGTAAGCTCGCCGAGACCAATTTATGCATGAATGCCATTCAGCCCAAGAAAACTGATCTTCAGCGAGGACTCCCGATGAGAACACTTCTCTGCGCCATCACGATGCTCGCTTTATCCCCTTTTCATTCGACCCTGGCGGATGACACCTCCAGGACTTTGGCGAAATCGATCGATGCGGTCCCCTCCATCGCAGAAGCCCGAAAAGTTCTTGATCTTTCTCAGATTCCCCTGGCACCAGGAGCAGAAAAAGCACCGCGGCGACCGATTTTTTCCCTCTTCTATGATTGCACAACTGGCATAAAAGAAAGTTACAAGTTTCACCAGAATCAGTTCACTTCGACTGGCTGGACGGAACTTCCCGGCAGCAGTGTCGAAGAGGCTTTGGCGAGTGGTACTTTCCAGAAAAACGGTTATTCACTTTCAATGATGGTTATGCCTGCCGGAGGAAAATCGCTTGTCAGCATCATTCCCCATGGGAATGTTCCGCTGGCAAAACTCCCCTCGTTGCCGGGCTCAATAGTTCTGTCGGACACTCCTGCTCAAATCATGCTTATCATGCAGGAAAATTCGGCTGTCCTTGCCAGCAAAATCACACAAGATCTGATCAACAGAGGCTGGAGGCCCTATGGCGAGGCTGGCCCTACTCGATTGTTCGCCCAGGGATCCACACTGCTGAACGTCATGATCTCCGATGCTCCTGGCCAGGCCGGAAAGTCGATGGTGATGTACTCGACTGTGCTCAGATCGGCAGACCTTCCTGTGACCGATGACGCGACTTCGATCCAGTACTCCGATGCTCTCACCCAGGTCAGCTGGCAAAGTTCCTCAGACCCCAAAGAGGTCATTGCTCGAACGAAAACGCTTATGGAAGCCCAGGGCTGGAAATCCACGACAACGGAACCGCTGTATATCGATTACAAATGGACCATGTTTTTCCGTACCGATCCCAAAACACTGCGAAAATTGGAAGTTCGCGATCTCAAACCCGGCTCTCGGGCCCTGCTCAAAGAATACCTCCCCGAAGAAATTCCTGATCAACCCGCCACCGCCGCACCCGGTAATCCTTAGTCCGCAGCAGAGAAACATGCCGCTCAACTTGCAAACTGTGTTGTCAATCGGGATACTTCCATCGGCGAAGCTAATCCGCACCCCTAGCTCAATTGGATAGAGCAACGGTCTTCGGAACCGTAGGTTAGTGGTTCGACTCCACTGGGGTGCATTTTCACCACGAATCCATGATGCCGGACGCAAACTTTTTGCGAGCCGGTTGAATGCCATTCTGGTGGGGAGGCCTGGGGATGGTCGCACTTCCAGACACTAACGGAAGCATGATTCAAAGTGAGTTGTCTCGCCTATGCACAGCACTTTTTGAAAGAGGTTTTGAGTTAGTCGAGCGAGTTGAAACGCTTGTGAAAATGGAGAATGCGACCAATCGCACAAGAGTAATGCGACATTGCTTCCATGTAAGAAGAAATCCACCCATCTACCCTTCCGAGGCATTGACAGATTTGCACGCAGATCACGAGCCGTATCCAGTCAAATGTTGGGTTGACAGCAAGCCGCTTGATGACGACTCCATCATCAGCATCACCTTTCAGTTCGAAGCCAAAGCATCCGACGGGTGCATTGTTGATGCCGTTGGAATATTCACTGATCGCCGATCTGCCCTGGACTATGTGCTTCGCTGCACTCAGCAGGAAGCTGAGACTTTTCAATGGAAATCAAACGAATTGCATTTCTCCATGAGGAAAAATGGTGAGGTGCGCGAGTTAAAA
>JAIXUU010000285.1 GCA_027483405.1 Planctomyces sp.
AATCTAGCCCCCGATGATCCAGAGCTCGAACGCACCGCTTTACAATGGACTGCCCAACGCGGTGCCCGCTCTGGCCGAAGCGCTTGGCAATTCGTGATTGATCGTGCGGGTCAGCTTGGGTTGTCGGTCAAACTACCAGATTAGGGTCTTGGCCGCGTCACCCCCGCCGAAACGAAGTGGACAGCGGGGACCTCAGGGGACTTTGCGGATCAAGGTCTGGGTCTCGGCTGACGCCGTGCGAGATGCGGGCGCGCTGAGGAAGGGCACATTTAGAAACACCACTTACGTCGGATTGGCGCTGCTCGAGCCCAAGAATGGCACGGGATCTACCGGCTTGGTGGCGTGGCGAACTTGGAAGTGCAGGCGGGGGGAACGGGCGCGGCCGGTTTGGCCGACTTGGCCAATGACTTGCCCGCGCGTGACGTTCTGACCTTCGCGAACATTCACCGAGTTGGCGAAGGCATAGGCGGTCATATAGTCACTGGAGTGACGGATTAGGACAAGCCAGCCATAGCCTGCCAATTGATTACCCACATACGCGACCTGACCAGAGGCGGCAGCTTTAAACGGGGTGCCAGCCGGCGCTTCAATCTCAATTCCATCCACCACGCGTAAGTCTGCTTTGGTGCCAAAAGTCTCCACCAAGCGCCCGCGCACAGGCCAAGCGAAACTGGGTAAGGCTGCTAAAGGCCCTGGCGTCGATTGGGGTGGTGTGGATGGTGCCGTCTTTGGTTTTGGGGCCTCAGCGACTGGCCGTTTGGGTGGTGCTGGCGGTATGACCGTGGCAACCGGACCCGCTTCGGGATTAGGGCGTAATTGACCCGGCACTGTCCCGCTAACCGGTCTGCCTGCTGCCAATTCGCTCGCCAGCAAAGCGACAAGATCTTGGGGCTCGAGGCCCGTCAATTGATCGCGGACAAGCGCTGGCAAGATAACCTTCTGTCCCGGTTGCAATTTCACGGGCCGAGGAAAGCGGTTGAACAAGGCTAGCGAGCGCTCGTCCACATTATAGCGCCGCGCAATCGCAGAGAAGCTTTCGTTGCGCCGCACGATATGTACTTTGAGGGGTGGCAGTTTCAGGACCTGCCCCGGTGCGAGCGCGAAGGGCGCGCGCAATTCATTGACTTCTATCAACCCAATCAAGGGCGAGCGGGTGCGCTCTGCAATCGCATAAAGAGTTTCACCGCGCATCACCCGGGTCTCAGTTGGCGGACTTTGCGGATCAAAGTCTAGTGTACCCGGCGCGGGCTGAGCAGCCAACGGCGACAGGCCACTTAGGGCGAGGGTGGCAATGAGAAAAAGGCTGGCGGCGCGACGCATAACTAAAGCTGTCGCACAACATGGTTAAGCAGGCGTTTCCGGCCCTCGGTGGGCCAATTTATCCGTCGCGGGCGACTCCCGGCAGGAGCGGCACAAAGCGTACATCCATCAGGGCTTCTTCCTCAAATACCCCATCTTCCCTCAGGCGATAGCGCAACAGCTCTTGCACTGCCCCTGCCCCGACGGGTGCAACCAAGATACCGCCAGGGGCCAATTGCGCGAGCAGTGCGTCTGGGCGGACCGGTGCGGCACAGGTGAAAATAATGCGGTCAAACGGGCCTTGGTCCGGCCAGCCCAAACCACCGTCGCTACATTTAGAAACAATATTGGTGAGCTTTAAAACCTCATGACGGCTTTGGGCCAAGCGCAGCAAGGTGCGATAGCGCTCTAGCGTAAAGACGCGGCGGGCAAGCTTAGATAGAATGGCGGTCTGATAGCCAGAACCTGTGCCGATTTCTAAAACCTTTTCGCGCCCGGTGAGCTCTAGCGCGGCAGTCATAATGCCGACGACATAGGGCTGGCTGATGGTCTGGCCGCATTCAATCGGCAGAGCGGCATCTTCCCACGCCCTGCCCTCAAAGCCAGCCGACATGAAGACTTCCCGTGGGATGGTCTCAATCGCGTTCAGGACTGAGGGGTCTGTTACCCCTGCCTTGCGCAAAGCGAGAACGATCCGGGCGCGACCATCGTCTTGGCTCATGCTTAAAGTACCTCCCGCAGTGCGCCCAAGGCACTATGTTCGGTCATGTCAATATGCAGGGGCGAGACGGAGATGCGGTTCTCGTAGATGGCCAAAAGGTCGGAGCCTTGCGGCGGCTTAGATAGCTTGCCGCGATAACCGATCCAATAATAATCATTGCCGCGCAGATCGCTGCGGCGGTCGATCTGATGGATGCATTCATCACGAAAGCCCTGAAAGGTCGCTTCCAGACCCGTGACTTCTTCGGGTTCACAATCGGGGAAATTGACGTTCATCACGACGCCGCTTGGCCAGGGCTTGGCCAGAAGTTTGCGCACAACATCTGCGCCATGGGCTTCTGCGGTGTGCCAAGGGATGGACTGGCCAACACGAAAATTGACGGCTTGCGACAAAGCGATTGAAGGAATGCCCATTTGCATGCCTTGTACGGCTGCCGCGACGGTGCCCGACACACTGGTATCTTCAGCCAAGTTTTGCCCGCGATTGACGCCCGACAGCACCAAATCTGGGCGGCCCCCTTTCACCAATTCATCAACGCCCAAAAGCACGCAATCGGTTGGCGTACCCGAACAGGCAAAGCGGCGCTCACCCACTGTCCGGACCCTTACCGGCTCCGTCAAGGTCAAGGCGCGTGAGGCCCCTGACCGCTCCACCTCTGGCGCGACGACCCAGACGTCTGAACTAATGGCTTGGGCGATCCGCTCCAAGACAGCCAAGCCCGGCGCATGAATGCCATCGTCGTTAGAAATCAAAATGCGCAAGAACTGTCCCCTGTGGAACCAGAATCACTGGTTCAGGCCGATTGGCTTTGGCACGGGGTATCACTTCACGGCCTGCTTCGCGAGCCTCTTATTCGGCGGCTTTCATCGCGCCTAAGATAGCGCCGGCAATCATGGCATTGGCCATCAGATGCGCGGAATCCATGAGAAGCAGCCCCAAGGGCTCGTTGCCATAGGCGTAATTATACAGGCGCGCGGCAACCAAAAACAAAAGGCCCACCATCACACCTAGCCGTAGACCAGCCATCAAAGTGGTAATGCCCCGGTCCTTGATCAAAAGCCCCATCCCGATCGTGATCATTACCGGCATAATCGGGCTTAGGGCCATCCGCCATTGTTCGCCCGCCAAACTCTCCGGCGTATAGCCCGACAAGGCCATCCATTGGGCGGAAAACAGCACGCCATAAATAAGGGCACCAACGATATAGATCAGCACGGCGGCAAGAATGAGCGGGACTAGCTTAATACCCAAGACGCGCATGTTATTTTTCCCCCATTTTTTTGATAAAATTTTACAGAGCCTATTACGGAAATAAGGATGATGCAAAGCGAAAATTGGCTCATAAAATTCATCGATATAACTTGATTATAAAGGGAAAAACTCAAAGAATAGATGTTCAAAAACAATACCTCAGTGTACCTGAAAATAATTTGGATTAGATATTTGTTTACCATACTCCTCAACGGAGCATTTAGAACTCACTGGTAGCGTGGTCAGGTATTCAAAACGAATACGGCTTGCTGAATGCAAGTGAAAACCTAGTATGGATGAGGGCTAAGAAATGCTCAGCGTAAACACGAATCAAGGCGCCATGGTCGCGCTGCAAACCTTGAACAAAACCAATTCCGATCTCGACAAGACTCAAAACGCGATTTCGACGGGTTTGAAGGTTGCCACCGCAAAAGATAACGGTGCTATCTGGGCCATTGCCAACAAAATGAGATCCGACGTTGGCGCTTATGACCGCGTCCGTGAATCGACTGACCGCGCAGCCTCTATTCTCGATACAGGCATTGCTGCTGGCGAAAGCATCATGGAATTGTTGAACGAAATGAAGGGCAAGGCTTTGGCTGGCTCGCAGGCGGGTTTGACCGCCTCGGCGCAAGCTGCTTTGGCTGCCGACTTCGCACAATTGCGCGACCAAATCACCAGCATTGGCGCAAACGCCGTGTTTGACGGTGCTAACATGATTGCGGCCGCTCCGAACAATGCCGTAGCCTTGGGCGATGCGGCCGGCGGCAACACCATTACAGTCACGGGCGTCAGCTTGGCCTTGGCCAGCACGACCATTACGGTGACGGGGACTTCCGCTGTCGATAGCGCCGCCAACGCAACAACCGCCCTTGGCCTCGTCAACGCCTCGATCAACAACCTGGGTACCCAATTGGCCACCTGGGGTGCTGGCGCAAAGCGCCTAGAAGTGCACAAGACCTTCATCGGCAAGCTACAAGACGCTTTGAACAACGGGATTGGTGCCATCGCCGACGCCGACCTCGCCAAGGAAAGCGCGAAGCTGCAGGCCCTACAGACCAAGTCTCAGCTCGGCATTCAGGCATTGTCGATTGCTAACAGCTCTTCGCAGGCAGCATTGTCGCTGTTCCG
>JAIXUU010000101.1 GCA_027483405.1 Planctomyces sp.
CCCCATGGAGCCTGCCTCCATGCCATTCAAACGTTGCCACTGGCGGTCTTCCTCTGGCAATTTCTCAACTGGGGCCATGTCTTCTTACGGACAAATCTGCTCGCCAGTGCCCACTTCACGTTTCTGGCCTATGCCTGCTGGCAGACATTTTCCGGACTGGCACGTTTTGAACCCGCTGTTGGAGGTATGATCCTCCTGGGGTTAGCCAGTCTTTGCCTGCTATACGCACTTCTGCCTTCTCGATGGCTTGAAGCGATGTTTCCCCATTGGTCGCTGAGTGAAACCAAATCTTGAGCAAACAGCACGGTGAAGTCTCGCCCTCTCGCTAAGTCCCTGGCTCTCGGACGCGATCACATCCGGTTGGCGGCACTCCTGGAGCATCCTGAATGGCCAAATGTGAACCGAACTGGTATCAGAATTGACCAGTTGGTATTGTTGGCACGAAGCAGACTTTGACCAGTTATTGATCGACACTCCCTGGGGACGGAACCTCATGCTCGGCGCTCACCTGAATCCGGCTGATTATCTTTCGAGGGTTGCTCAAGTCTTTCAGACCCTTGATTTGAAGGAAACTGAGCAACTGGCAGAAGACATTTATTCGGCCTACGAGAATGGCAAGTTTGTCTTCATCTGCGGGAATGGTGGCAGCGGCTCGAACAGCTCGCACTTCTGCGAAGATCTGGGCAAAAGCTCGCTCGACCGCAAAGATTTCACCAACGATGAACGCAAGCGGCTCAAAGTCTTATCTTTAACCGATAACACGCCTTACATTCTGGCCTGGGGCAACGATGAGGGCTTTGATCGGGTCTTCGTGGAACAGTTGAAGAATCTGGCTTCGCCCGGAGATGTCCTGATTGCCATCAGCGGCAGTGGAAACAGCCCGAATATTCTCAATGCTGTCGAATGGGCCAATCGCAAAGGTCTCGTCACCTGGGGCATCACAGGCTATTCGGGTGGCAAACTGAAATCACTCGGTCAGAAAAACCTGCATGTCCCGCTGGATGACATGGGAATTGTCGAGTGTGTCCATCTGATTCTGTTCCACTGGATCCTGAACGATCTTCATGGGCGCATCAATCAGATTGGACGCTACCAGGTGCCACGATGATCGTGACACCGGATGGCAAACTTCCCGATGTCCTGAAGATTGAGCCGCGAGTTTTTGGTGATTCCCGAGGATTCTTCTTCGAAGTCTTCCAGCAGGAACGCTATTCAAGCAGTGGCTTATCACAGGCTTTTGTTCAGGATAATGTGTCCCGTTCGTCGCGAGGGACACTGAGGGGATTGCATTTTCAACTCGTACGACCACAGGCCAAACTCATCCAGGTGATTCGTGGTGAGATTTTCGACGTGGCCGTCGATGTCCGCAAGAGTTCACCTACATTCGGCCAATGGACAGGCTATCGACTGAGTGACGTCAACCATCATCAACTCTATATCCCTGCCGGTTTCGCCCACGGTTTTTGCGTGATTTCTGAAACTGCCGATGTGCTTTACAAGTGCACCGATTATTACTTTCCACAGCACGAACGCTGTCTCCTGTGGAATGATCCGGCTGTAGGCATTGCCTGGCCTCTGGAAGACTTTCCCATTCTCTCGGCCAAAGACCAGCAAGGCCAAACCCTCGCCAATCTGGAATCCTTCGACTGAGGCGCACCCTGTTCGACACAGTGCCGGTTCGACACAGTGCCATTTTGACAAAGCGGCCCATCGATTCAGTTCCCACACTTTTCTCATGACTCAAACTTCATCAACGGCTCCCATGTTGTTTTAAGTGGTCGCTGTCCCTTATGCTGAATATGTCAGCGATTGTTGATGTGATGAATGGGTCAGGATCGAGAGTGGTGAATCAGGGGCACAGCATGCCACAGCGGAACCGAGAGCAGCGGCCACCTGTGCTGTCTCAGTCGATGTGTCGAGTGTTCCTATCAGGCTGGCTGATTGTGTCTGCGAGTCTGGCCATGGCTTGCGAACTTTTGGCAACCGAAGGCGAGTTGAGTTCAAAGCCCATCAATTTCTCGAAAGATGTGCTGCCGATCCTTTCGGACAATTGCTTTCATTGCCATGGCCCCGATCCTAAGAGTCGTCAAGCCGAGTTGAGACTCGACCAACCCAACCCGGCTCTCGATCGAATCCTTAAAGAGAGTACACCTGGACAGCGTATTTTCTGGGAACGTGTTTCGACCACAGACCCAGATCTGATCATGCCCCCTCCCGCGACCAAACATCGCCTCTCAGCCGGGCAATTGCTTCTTTTGCAACAATGGTTGCAAGCCGGTGCCCCATGGGGAAAACACTGGGCGTTTGAGCCGATCATCAAGCCTGCTGTGCCAGAAGGTTCTCAAGCAGAGAATCCCATTGATGCGTTTGTCATCGCACAACTGCATCAGGTGGGTAAGGAGTTATCCCCGCAGGCCGATGCTGCGCGGTTACTCAGACGTCTGGCTCTCGATCTGACGGGATTACCACCTTCGTTGGAATTGCGTCAGAAGTATTTGAAGTCCTCGAATCAACCCCTCGATGTGGGTGCTGTCGTCGATGAGCTGCTGGCATCGCCGCATTACGGAGAGCGCATGGCCTGGGAATGGCTGGAAGCTGCCCGGTATGCTGACACCAATGGTTATCAGGGTGATGCGGAACGCACCATGTGGCCCTGGCGTGATTGGGTGGTGGAAGCCTTCAACCAGAATCTGTCGTTTGCCGATTTCACGCGGGCTCAACTGGCTGGTGATCTGCTTTCTCAGGCGACAGACCAGCAGAAGCTGGCCACGGCTTTTCTCCGCAATCATATGATTAACGGCGAAGGTGGGCGGATTGCCGCTGAAAACCGCATCGATTATGTGATGGATATGACAGAAACGACCGGGACGGTCTGGCTCGGTTTGACGATGAATTGCTGCCGCTGCCACGACCATAAGTTTGACCCGATCCGGCAGCAGGACTACTACCAACTCTCTGGTTTTTTCAACAACACACCCGTGGATGGGAGTGGTGGGAATCCTCAGACACCTCCTGTACTCGAGTGGCCCAGCGAGCAGCAGAAAGAACAGAGAAATCGACTCCTCAAGGAACGCCAGGAAATCGCGGAAAAGGTGCTCGCCTGGGAAGACGAGTTTGTGCCGCTAAAACATCTGGCACCTGCAGAGGGCCCGGCACTTTCCACCCAGCCTGTTTCCGCAATCGAAGTCTTTGAAGATGCCAATGGAGTGGCCACGAGCCCCTGGCATCTCGACGATGGATTACCTGCCGAGCTTCGCGCCATTCGTCAAAAGCCCCCGCAGGATCGTAAGGCGAGTGAACTGACTCAACTCATCAACTTCTGGAATCAATGGCAAGGACAGTCGCCGCAAAGCCTGCTGATGCTCAAATCCCGTATCGATGAGCTGGATGCTTTGCAGAAGTCCATTCCCCAAGTCATGGTCATGCAGGAACGTGCTGGTGAACCTCGCAAGAACTTCATTCTGAGCAAGGGACTTTACAATCAACCCAAAGACGAGGTGCCCACCGACGTCCCACAATTCCTGAAATCAAAGAAAGTCAGTGAGCGACTCCGAGACCAGAACGTATCACCCGCGTTAACTCGTCAGGATTTCGCCGAGTGGTTGCTTCATGATGAAAACCCATTGGTTGCGCGTGTGATTGTGAATCGAATCTGGCAGCAGTTCTTTGGCATCGGGCTGGTGAAAACGTCTGAAGATTTTGGCATTCAAGGAGAAAAGCCCAGCCATCCCGAACTGCTGGATTGGCTGGCAGCCGATTTCCGCGAGCATGGCTGGGATATCAAGCGTCTCGTCAAGCAGCTTGTGACCAGTCGGACCTATTGCCAGACCACACTTGTCCCTCGTGAAGCCTATGCCGACGATCCGGAAAATCGCCTGCTTGCCCGTGGGCCGCGGTATCGCTGGCCATCATGGATGCTGCGGGATCAGGCGTTGGCAGTTTCCGGGCTGCTGGTGCCCCAAACCGGCGGCCCACCGGTCAAGCCCTATCAACCTGAGGGTCTCTGGGAAGAAGCCACTTTCGGCGCGAAGAGGTATCAGGTCGACCAGGGCGATTCGCTTTACAGGCGAAGCCTTTATACTTTCTGGCGAAGAATCATCGCGCCGCCCATGTTTTTCGATACTGGCAATCGGCAAACCTGTATTGTTCGTACCAGCAGAACCAACACCCCGTTACAGGCCCTGGCTCTCTGGAATGATCCCGTCTATCTCGAGGCAGCCAGAGTTCTGGCGACACGACTTTTTGTAAATGATCGAAAGCTGGGCGATGACGACCGCCTGAGGCTCCTGTTCGAACTCATCCTGGTGCGCGAACCGACTCCTCAAGAATTGGAGTTACTTAGAGCTTCAATCACGAGTTGGCGAAATCGACTTGTTCAATCCCCCGAACAGGTGAATGACCTGCTGGCTGTGGGGGCATCGACTGCCAGCCTTGTGGGTGAAGATCCAGCAATCCGAGCCGAAGCAGCCGTGTGGACAGTCATCACTATAATTCTGTTCAACCTCGATGAGACTGTTTCCAAAGAGTAATTCACCTTTCCAAGAGTCATCCACCTGGGAATCCTCCATTGCCACCCGTTCCTCCTTGTGAGTGGATGACCACTCACCATCGCCGCAGTTTTCTGGGGACAGCAGCAGGTTCTCTTGGCCTGGGCCTGGCGAGTCTTTCGCACTTATTTGCTGCCGAACAAGCATCTCCACCTGCTTCATCAACCACTACAACAGCGACGGCAGACTTGATTGGGCGGCCCCATCTGACACCCAGGGCCAAGCATGTCATTTATCTGTTCCAGAATGGCGCACCAACCCATGTCGATTTACTCGACTACAAGCCAAAGCTCCGCGAACTGCACGGCCAGCCACTTCCTGAATCCTACGTAGGTGGCAAACGTTTCAGCACCATGACGGGCAATGCCAACGGAAAACTGATCCTCGGAAATGTCGAGCCCTTTGCTCAACATGGAGAATCCGGGGCATGGGTATCAAGCCTCATGCCATATACCGCACAAATCGCTGATGAACTCTGTTTTGTCAAATCGATGCATACTGAGGCTGTGAATCATGCACCAGCCATTACGTTCATGCTCACAGGGAGTGAACTTCCCGGCAGGCCTGCGCTGGGTGCGTGGCTGACGTACGGCCTGGGAAGCGCAGCCGATAATCTTCCGGGCTATGTTGTGCTCACGTCAGTGACCAAGGGAACCTCGTGTGGGCAGATTTTCTACGATTTTTACTGGGGCAGTGGATTTCTACCTTCGCGATTTCAAGGCGTGAAGTTTCGAGGAAGCAAAGATCCCGTCCTCTATTTGAAAGATGGCCCAGGGATTTCTCGCGAGTTTCGCGAAGCCATACTCAACGATGTCACAGCACTGAATCTGCAGAAACAAGCCCTCTCAGGAGACCCCGAGATCAGCACTCGAATTGCCCAGTCCGAAATGGCATTTCGTATGCAAACCAGTGTTCCGGAATTGACCGATCTTTCCGGTGAATCAAAAGCCACCCTTGAGATGTACGGTCCACAGGTCGAGCAGCCAGGTTCTTTTGCCTATAACTGTCTCATGGCCAGGCGGCTGGTCGAGCGTGGCGTGAGAAGTGTGCAGCTCATGCATGCCGGGTGGGATCAGCACAACAGCCTCACGACTGAACTTTACAACCAGTGCCGCGATACCGATCAACCTTCAGCGGCCCTTGTGAAAGATCTGAAACAACGTGGGCTGCTCGACGATACGCTGGTCATCTGGGGTGGTGAATTTGGACGGACACCATTCATTCAAGGTGATCTTGCCAATCGCCCGCGCTGGGGACGCGATCATCATCCGTATGCGTTTACCATCTGGATGGCTGGTGGTGGGGTGAAGACTGGTATGACGTATGGGGCCTCCGATGATCTGGGGATGAACGTCGTAGAAAAACCCGTCCATGTTCACGACCTGCAAGCGACCATACTGCACCTGATGGGCATTGATCATGAACGCCTGACTTACCGCTTTCAGGGACGGCAGTTTCGATTAACAGACGTGCATGGACATGTGGTTCATGACATACTCAGATCTGTGTGATTCATTATTCCTACGACATCGACTACCGGAACTTTACCCATGCCCACCTCACCAGCCATCCTCATGTTCATTGGTGAAGAGTACGAAGATCTCGAAGTCTGGTATCCCAAACTGAGGCTGATCGAAGCCGGTTATCAGGTCGTTTGCGCGGGGCTGGAAGCGAATGTGGTTTACAAAGGGAAGCACGGCTATCCCTGCCGATCGGACGCCGCCATTCGAGATCAGAAGTCCAGCGATTATGTTGGAGTGATCTGTCCGGGAGGATGGATGCCAGACAAGATTCGCCGTGAAGCGAAAGTGAAACAATTGCTGCAGGAGTTCCACGCCGATGGCAAACTTGTGGCAGCGATCTGTCATGGGGGCTGGATGCCGATTTCCGCAGGGATCTATCGGAATGTCCGCACCACTGGTTCGCTGGGCATCAAGGACGATATCGAGAATGCCGGCGCTTTATTTCTTGACCAGGAAGTTGTCGTTGATCGACATTTTGTGAGCAGCCGCAAGCCAGACGATCTTCCCGCTTTTCTGTTGGGATGCCTGGAAGTGCTTGGAAAATCGACGCGTGGTGAATTGCTGGGTTAAGTGAACGATGATCCCCAAAGCCGTCACCATCAGGGAGCCATGCGGAATGGGATGGGTGTAAAGCCAATCAATAAAAAGGCTAATAGCAGCCAACCAAGAGCCATTTTGACGTTGCTGGGCGCTATTGTCTCATTTTCAATTTCAGCACTGCGAATGCCCATGAACGCCATCAATCCCAGCATGGTGCTGAATGTCAGATCAAGCGAGTACAGCATCCAGACGACTGCCACCACGATGGTCAATTTGCTCACAATTTCCGCTCGTCTGCCAATCAGTGCGGTCATGATCTGACCGCCATCCAGTTGACCAATCGGAACCAGATTCAGCGCCGTCCAATAAATGCCAAACCACCCGGCCAGCAAAGCGGGGTTGATGAGGACATCATCATTGGGCCCCAACTGTGGATGCGTCAGCACAATCATCCATCGCAGGATTGGTGGATCGCTGAGTGAGAAACCGGCTTGTGCGTTCGCAGGAAACGGGATGGATGTTGCTGCACCATAAAGTGCGATAGGAAGGGTGACAATGAGGCCAAACAGCGGCCCGGTTGTCGCAATATCCAATAACGCTGATCGTGACAATTTGATTTTACTGGAGGAAACCGTCGCTCCTAAAGTTCCAAAGATCCCAAAGGGAAACGGAATGAAATACGGATAATAGAACGGTAGTCCGTGCCGCTTACTTTGCAG
>JAIXUU010000105.1 GCA_027483405.1 Planctomyces sp.
CCGGACTTGCTTAAGTCCTTCGCGGATATTGGCTTCGGTCAGTTTTCCAGAACGGAAAATGCCCGTGAGAGCCCCTTGCAGGCCTTGGGTAATCGATTCGAACATGGATCATCACTCGGGTTCATCAATTCCGGAGCGCACAGTATCTGCCGTGCGGCGTCGCCTCAGCGACGATCCAGGCAACAACGTGCCCAGGAGCCGGGGTAAAACTTCCATGCGAAAGAATATAAAGTGCTTTGATCGCTGACAAGCCACCGCAAGGGCGTGGTTTTTTGTTCAGTTTTTTGAGCCAAGTGGCAAATTGAATCTGTTTTTGGATTCATCTCGCAGAAAGCAGATTTCTGCCAGACTACCACAAACAATCTTATCAACGATCACCCATATGACTGGTTCGATTTACCACCCGGAAACTGATTTTGACAGAGTCTGGCGAGTGAACTAACTTCCCGCTGGCGTGACGGCCAATCTTCAAGGATGAAGATGGCTCATTCAGGCCTTTTGCGGGGAGCACTTCATGAGACAGGGATGTCGACTGGCCGTGGTGGCCGACCATACGGATACCCATGCCGTACTGGAAGCCGTGCTTTCGCCGCAAGGATATGAAGTGACTCGCTTAAGGCGCTACAGCGACCTCGAAACCAGATACACGACGGCTGACCCTTTCGACATTGTTGTGCTGGATGCGGATGCCATGCCGCACTCGACTTCTGCTGAATCGGCAGAGAAGACAGAAACACCAGCCATGCGGCATGTGGTTATTGGAACTGTCTCTGTGAATCTCAACCCCGAGACGAAATTGATTTCCAAGCCCTACCAGATGGCGGAACTGCTCCAGACGATTGAATCACTGTTGCCAGTTCGCCAGTAAGTTGTCTGTAAAAGATCATTTGCTGGCGTTTCGATCATGAACCAGAGTGTGGCATCAGTCACACAAAGGAGATGGCCATGATCCATCCAATCCTCGGCTTGGACGGTCGAATACTGCTGGCTCAGCAGGCCCTCCCGTGGTGGATCAACTTATGGATTGCATTTCTCGTCATTGTGTTCATCGGCGTCTTCATCGTGGTGGTCATGGCGATCATCAAGGGGCTGCGATGGTTCGAACGGTCGGTAACCAACTCGCAGGCTCGGTTCTTTGAGGATGTCACGGCTTATGTCTGTCCGCCGTCTGAGCTCGACGCAGCGCCTCAGCAACTGGTCATGGTCAAATTCCACACCTATTCGGGAATTATGATTTACGTTCTGCAGTACGAGCATCTCTTCTGGGCCACCCCGGCTGATGCCCGCAAAGTCCTCTCGCGCATGCACTGGCACAATCTGACCATCGGCTTCTTTGCCTACGGGATCTTGATTGTCCCGCTACTCTCGCTCGCGAATTACTGGGTTCAATTGAAGTCCATTTCGCGCCAGGAAGCGGAGATATCAAAACAGCCCTGAGCTTTGTCGCCCAGCAGGCTCATCAATATGTAGTAATATAAACGCCTTGCGATGATCGCACCGCACGAACGCAAGAGCATCATGGACAACGGGCGACGTCGTAATTCCCCAATCGCCCCATCATTGCAAATCAAATGAAGTTCACGCGATTTCCTTGGAATTCCGGCATCAATACATGTAGCTTGATGTGGCTTATATCAACAATTTTCAAAAGCCATATTCCATGCCATGATTCAAGGGAGAGAGATCATTTTACGACAAATCAATAATTCCTGGAAATTATCCGGCATCTCTTTTCTAGCGGCTTGCTCATTGGTCATTACCTGCGGCTTGGTTAAGGCACAAGAGAAAGGGAAGCTCGAATTTGTCACTTCAAAATCGACAGGCATGAAGCTGGTGAAAGTTCCGGGAGGAACCTTCAAAATGGGTGCTGGCGAAGCGGATGAGAAGTATCTTTCTGCCAACGCTCCTGGCTTTCCCTCCGGCATGCTCAATACATTCAAACCCGTTCAAGAAGTGACTGTGAAACCCTTCTATATGGGAATCTACGAAGTCACTCAGAAAGACTATAAAAAAATCAACGGTAAGAATCCGGTCGTAGGAGCTCTCGGCATTGGTGAAGTGGAAGTGCTTGATGCACCAGTCTTCAACGTTTCCTGGTTTGATGCATTAGACTTTTGTAATAAGCTGAGTACTAAAGATGGCCTGACCCCTTGCTATGCATTGAAGAAGACCAAAAAAGACTCTGGAGCGATTGTTTCGGCAGAGGTCACTGTGCTGAAAGGAACAGGTTATCGATTACCGACCGAGCAAGAATGGGAATATGCTTGTCGTGCCGGTACGACAACGCCGTTTGCGTTTGGTAATCAACTCGATGCTAAAGATGCAAAATTCAAAGTCCCCAATGAAAAGAGGACACCTGAACAAATCTTTCAGTCACAGGTGATGAAGGTTGGTTCCTATCGAGCCAATAACTTCGGGCTCTACGATATGCACGGCAATGTCTCTGAGTTTTGTTTCGATATCTACAAGAATGCGTATGTCGATGGAGAAACTCAGATTGGATTTAGCCTTGATGATTCTCAATTCGAATCTCGAGTGCTTCGCGGTGGGTCATTCGATCACGGTGTCGAACATGCTATGTCGTGTTATCGGCAAGCAATTGCCCCATCCGTACCTTGGGAAGGTATGGGATTTCGAGTCGTGCGTAACTGATCACCCGTTATTCGGTCATCGAAAGTAAACCGGCAGCTCCCGTAGGGATGGTGGCTTGCCAGGGGACGATGGTCATGCGGGAAGGATGGGAATCGGCCACTTCGACAATGTACTTCTGCTCAAAGTTTTTGCGGGTCACCAGCCCTGGATCATACACGTCCAGCAGCGAAAGTGATTGATTCACGACCCAGCCCATCGGTTCCATACCGGCCCGCTGCAGATCGGCCTGCAGTAGTCTCGCTTCATGCACCGGAGTCGCTTCGGGAAGCGTCACCAGCAGAATGCGGGTCTGCTGATGGTCCCTGAGCACCGGGAGCAGTTGGACAACTTCCTCAGAGACCTGATTCGTCAGCCGCTGCGCCTCTTTATGAAAGGCCATGGCCGCATCCAACAGGAGTATTGTGTGTCCGGTGGGTGCAGTATCGAGTACGACGATCTGCTGTTTTCCCCGAGCAACAGTTCGTGCAAAAGCGCGAAACACAGCAATTTCTTCGGTACAAGGTGACCTTAAATCTTCCTCTAAGAGGGCTCTGCCCGCATCATCCAGTTGAGCCCCGGCAATCTGCCTCACTTCATCGCGATAACGCTCTGTTTCTGCGTGTGCATCAATGCGCTCCACGGAGAGTTGCGGCAACTCGCCAGTTTCGACCAATCCGACAATATGACCCGCTGGGTCCGTCGTCGTGAGCAGGACTTTTCGCCCGAGTTGTGTCAGCCGGATCGCAATAGCAGCGGCAATGGTCGTTTTGCCCACCCCTCCTTTGCCCATCGTCATGATGACGCCGTGCTCCATCTGGGCCAGTTCGCTCGTCAATTCCTGCAGACTCTTCCAGGGGGGGAATTCTTCTTCGGATGTTGGTACCTGCTGCGTAGATGCTTGTTGTGAATTCGTCACCGTCTCGACGGAGTGGCCAAGATGTTGGAGAGCGGCTTTTCCAATGAGGCCACCGGGTTGGAAAGGGACTGTGATTGACGGAAGTTTTTTCAGTTCATCAGGCAAGGCAGCCAGAGCCGCTTGCATACGCTGTTCCATCGCCATGGCCAGCGGGTCGGTCGATGTGGCTTCAAAGAGCCCATTGATCACCAGCCATTGCTGTTCGACACCTAACGCCTTGAGTTCTTGACTGGTACGCGCTGCTTCCCGTATGGCCGAGTTTTCGGGCCGCGTCACGAGCACTAACGTCGTCAGTTGGCCATCGCAAAGAGCATGGGCCGTCGCGTGATACAGCTTTTGTTGAGCCACCAGCCCCGCCAGTGGGCCAATGCAAGTGGTGCCTGTTGTATTAGCATCGAGATAGCTGGCCCAGGAGGAAGGTAACGCCAGGAGCCTGAGAGTGTGCCCCGTGGGAGCAGTATCGAAAATGACATGGTCAAAATCTTTTGTCGTGCGCTCGTCTCCCAATAATTGAGCGAACTGATCAAAGGCGGCAATCTCGACAGTACAGGCTCCTGAAAACTGTTCTTCAATGCTAGCGATCGCTGACTCAGGCAAAATCCCGCGATAAGGCCCCACCATCTTTTCACGGTATTCGGCAGCAGCCTGATGAGGATCCAGATTCAATCCCCACAAGCCCGGAATATTGTTTACGGGAGTGGGGCGATTGCCGAGTTGTGTTTCAAAAACCTCATCGAGATTTGATGCAGGATCAGTGGAAACAATCAGCACTCGACGGCCCAATTCGGCGAGTGCCATGGCCACGGCACTCGCAATCGATGTTTTGCCCACACCCCCCTGCCCCGTAAAGAACAGATGGCGGGGAGATTGCTCGACTAAAGGGGCTAACCCACTGGCTATACTTTTCGTCTTCGCAGTGGGCATCATGAAATTCCTTGCGTGATCGCCTGGCGGCCTGGAAACATGGACTCCCAAAGGCGATCAGACTTCAGGGAACCACTCACCCGAAAAGACCTCGGTCGCGGGGCCCGTCATGAAGACTTCCTTTTCATCGGGCCATTCAATCTCGAGATCACCACCGGGAAGATGAATCAGTGCCTGATGGTCAGTCCGGCCCGAGAGCACGCCAGCCACGAGTGTGGCACAAGCTCCCGTTCCACACGCCTGAGTTTCACCACTGCCACGTTCCCAGACACGCAATTGAATTTCGGTCCGCGAAAGCACCTGCGCGAACTCGGCATTCACCCGGCGTGGAAAAGCGGCATGCACTTCGACCTGCGGCCCAAGGCCCAGCACCCAGGCATCAGTCAGTTCATCCACAAACGTCACGCAATGCGGGTTCCCCATCGAAACACAGGTGACGGAGATGGTTTTGTCGCCCACAACCAGAGGTTGATTCACAGGCGGATCACCGGGCAATGTTGTCGGGATATCAGCACTTTTGAGAATGGGTGTCCCCATATTGACGCGGACACGTTCAGCCTTACCAGAAGAGCCGGCAAACATCTGGAGGGTCAGCACACCTCGGCCCGTCTCAATTTTGAGTTCGGGCTTCTTGGCAATGCCGTGATCGTATACATACTTGGCTACACAGCGAACACCGTTGCCGCACATTTCCGATTCGCTGCCGTCGGCATTGAACATCTGCATGCGGGCATCGCCGCGTTCGGATGGGCCAATCAGAATCAGCCCGTCGCCACCAATTCCCTTGTAGCGGTTCGAAACGATTCGGGCCAAATCGGGCGCAGCGAGCGGAAGTTTCTCTGCGAACAGATTCACATAGACGTAATCATTGCCGATTCCATGCATTTTAGTGAAACGCATCGAAGTCATTCTCTCTGCAAAAGGGTGCGGGCTGGCTCTTCGATCGGGACGATCTGAAACAAACTTTCTTTCAGGATAACCGACCTGCTCTTGCCTCGCCTCCAACTTCTGCCCGATGATAGGTTTGGAATGGTTTCATCACAAAATTCAGTGGGTGGCCTGAATGGCTGGTTTCGACCGAACTGTTGGTTGATTTGGTAGTTACATCCGCCCCGTAATTTCATCCGAGGAGTTGCATGCGTATGCCTCACGTTCAACATCGGGAATGCAAACTTCCTTCGATATCAACTCGGCTCCAGAAGACGGCTTTGCGAATACTTTTGTTCGGGCTGGTGACGTTATGGCTGGGTTTGGATCTGCCGCCGGTTTTCGCACAGGCCCGCGACCCGTACCTGGCCCCCCGGCATCAGATGGTCACCGAGTTCATTGAACGCGAAGGGGTCAAGAATCCGCGTGTGCTCTCGTCGATGCGGCAAGTGCCCCGTCACGAGTTCGTTCTACCGACACAGAAGCAGCAGGCCTATTTCGACCAGGCCATGCCGATTGGCCATAAGCAGACGATTTCTCCCCCTTACATTGTGGCCTATGAGACCGAGGCGATTGATCCACAACCGACCGATAAGGTGCTCGAAATCGGGACGGGAAGTGGTTATCAGGCGGCTGTACTTTCGAATCTGGTGCAGGAGGTCTACACCATTGAGATTGTGGAGCCACTAGGCAAGACCGCCGCCGAACGTCTTAAAAGGCTGGGCTATAACAATGTGAAGGTGAAGGTGGGCGATGGCTACCAGGGGTGGGCCGAGCATGCACCGTTCGACAAAATTCTCGTGACCTGTTCGCCCGAGGATGTTCCCAAGCCGCTGGTTGATCAGCTCAAGGAAGGTGGCAAGATGATCATCCCCTTAGGAGAACGATACCAGCAGGTTTTTCATCTGATGGAAAAGAAAGACGGCCAGATGATCAGCCAGAAGCTGATACCTGTGCTGTTTGTCCCGATGACGGGTGCTGCCGAAGATGAGCGGAAGGTCAAGCCGGATCCCATGCATCCTCAACTGGTGAATGGCGATTTTGAAACGGATGAAAACAATGACGGCATGGTCGATCACTGGTATTACCAGCGGCAGGTGAAGCTCGAAACCGCCGACGTGCATGGCGGTAAAGTGGCAGTGACACTCAGTAATAGCGAGCCTGGTCGAATGGCCCAACTGGTGCAAGGCATGCCTGTCGACGGAATTCGCCTGGGGTCGATGGATGTCAGTTTGTGGGCCAGGGCCAAAGGCTTGAGGTCGAGTCGAGAAGGGAACGAGCGGCCCGAGCTATCGGTGATTTTCTTTGATGACCTCCGCCGGACAGTGGCCGAGGTCAGCGTGCCGATCTCGACGGGAACTTACGAATGGCAGGAGTTTCGCAAGAGCTTTGCCATTCCAACCAAAGCCCGCGAAGCCATCATCTACATGAGTCTCCAGGGAGCCACGGGCGACTTAACGATTGATGATCTACAGATTCGCACACAGTTTCGTAAGCCATAGTTCGCTGCCATCCGTGGTGCTGATTCATTTTTCACGAATGCACAATGCGGCACTCGGGCAGGCTTTCCAGGAAAACGCGACCGTAAGGTTTTGTGCGGATGCGGGGGTCGAGGA
>JAIXUU010000053.1 GCA_027483405.1 Planctomyces sp.
CTCCACTGGTCAAACCTGCTTCGTAAGCCAACTTGAAAAGCTGAAACAACTCGCGATGGTAAGGATCCACTTCCAGTGGGCGCGTTTGCGATTCCGCCAACTGAATCAACCGGTCAATTTCACCAAGAATTCTCTGGGCAAATAGATCACTCGCTGATCGACTCATTCCGCGGCACCCTGTTCAAAACCGACATCACCAAACGATCACTGTATGAAACAACCACTACTTTAAACAATCACTGCAGTTAACCACGACTTGTCGATCCGTCATGACTGCCCACAGTCTCTGCTCACCCTAGGAAAACTGATTGTAACGTCCCTCCACAGGTTGTCCCGCTCCATGATGATTTTCACACTTCGAAGCGTGGATCGAATGTGTTCAAACAAGCCTCTTGAGCCCGATCATTCGCAAAAATCTGGCAGACTTCGCAAAATCGCTGGATCGAATCGTTTTGCATGCAGTCGCGTCGTTGGAAAAATGGCATATTCTGTCGCGACGCTTCCCCTCCCGATCCTTCAGGCAGAAACTGTCCATGCCGCATTTCTCGACCCAGCGCCGAGTGGAGTTCTATGAAACCGATATGGCCGGAATTGTGCACTTCTCCAATTTTTTCCGGTACATGGAGCAGGCCGAGCACGAATTCTTTCGCTCGTTAGGGCTGAAGATTTCAGGAAAGACGGCCGAAGGGATCGAGATCGGCTGGCCGCGAGTGGCTTGTCAATGCGATTACCGGGCGCCGGCCCGGTATGAAGAAGTCATCACCATCGATGTCACCATTATCCGGCAGACGACGCGCTCGCTCACCATGAGTTACGTTTTTTCGCGAGATGGCAAAATCCTGGCCAGCGGCGAAATGACCACAGTCTGCTGCACGATGCAGGAAGGGGCCTTAAAAGCCATTGAGATTCCCCCTTCGTATCTCGATCGACTTCCCGCTGTGAATTTCGCCGCTACTTCGAACGATTCTCCCTAAAGTGTTGCTGAGACAGGTTTGATCACTCTTGACGGATTGAGTGCATCGATTCAGGCCCACAGTCACGATCACGAGTTCACGGATGACAACCGATTCCCCACAGACAGCCAGCCCTCCATCAGTTCCTTTAGCAGATCTTTCCCGTTGGCAGCAGGATCTCAATCCCGAGCAACGGGCCGCTGCTCAGGCAGGGCCGGCTCCACTGCTCATCATTGCTGGCGCCGGGACAGGCAAAACCACAACTCTCGTCCATCGGGTCGCTCATTTGATCGCTACAGGGATCGACCCTGGCGAAATCCTGCTGTTGACTTTCACTCGTCGAGCGGCTGCTGAAATGATTCGCCGGGTCGAACAACTTCTTGCGGTGGCTGCAAAAGCTCCTGGCATCGCACGCACCCATGGTCGCCACGTCGTCGGTGGAACGTTCCATGCCATTGCCACCCGACATCTGCGGGAATTCGGCCAGTATCTCGGACTCGATGCCGACTTCACGATTCTTGATCGCAGTGATGCCGAAGATCTGATGAACCAGCTTCGCTCAGAACTCGACATCACACGCCAGGAAAAGCGGTTTCCGCTCAAAGGCACCTGTGTCGAAATTTATTCCCGCTGTGTTAATACCCGTCAGCCCTTAAGCCTCGTTCTAAAAGAGACTTTTCCCTGGTGTGTCGAGCATGAGGCCGGGCTTAAAGCCTTGTTTCAATTATTCACCCAGCGAAAGGAAGAGCAGCGGATTCTTGATTACGACGATCTCCTCCTCTTCTGGCTGGCACTCCTGCAGGATAGCCCTGCTGCCCCACTCTTGAGGCAGCGGTACAAAGCTGTCCTTGTCGATGAATATCAGGACACCAATGCCCTGCAGGGCGAAATTGTACGGGCACTTCGTCCCGATGGTCAGGGTCTGACAGTCGTCGGAGATGACGCCCAGTCGATCTATTCGTTTCGAGCCGCCACGATTGAGAACATTCTCCGGTTCGATCAGGAATATCCCGGCACCAACGTCCTTACGCTCTCACAAAATTATCGCAGTTCTCCCGAGGTTCTCGCAGCCAGTAATCTCGTGATGTCACTGGCGACCGAAGGCCGCAAAAAACAGCTGTGGACCAACCGTCCATCACAAGGGAAGCCGCTACTTGTCAATTGCCGCGACGACAACGAGCAGAGCACACTGGTCGCCGAGCGCATTCTGGAACTGCGAGAAATGGGAGTTTCCCTCAAAGGACAGGCCGTCCTTTTTCGTGCTTCGCATCACAGCGCCACTCTCGAAATTGAACTCTCTCGCCGAAACATTCCCTTCATCAAATTTGGCGGTCTGAAGTTCGTCGAAGCGGCCCATGTGAAAGATGCCATGGCCATGCTGAGGCTGGCCGAAAATCCGCGAGACATCGTCTCCGCCCTGCGTGTGTTATTGCTGCTGCCCGGGATTGGCCCTAAAACGGCCCGTCAACTGACGGAACGCCTGGGATCAGGGAGTTCTGCCTTTGAACCCTGGCGCGAACATACCCCAGCCGCAGCGACGAAAATTCATTGGCCGGTCTTTGTGGCTCTGTTACGGACGTTGGTCAAAGGTGGTCAAACCACAACTCCTCTTCCCCTACAACTCGCGCAGGTTCGTCAGTTTCTCGCTCCCCTCTTAGAACAGAAGTACGACCACGCACCGGCTCGCCTGCGCGATCTGGAACAACTCGAAATCATCGCCGCCCGGTATGAATCCCGCAGTCAATTTCTCGCAGAACTGACTCTCGACCCACCCACTTCCACGCAGGATTTTGCTCAAGACCCGCTTCTCGATGAAGACTGGATCACGCTCTCAACGATTCATTCTGCGAAAGGTCTTGAATGGGACGCCGTCTATGTTCTGCATGCGGCTGACGGAAACATCCCGGCCGACATGGCGACACGCAATCCTCGCGAAATCGAAGAAGAACGCCGCCTGTTTTACGTCGCTCTCACGCGCGCGAAAACGCATCTGCAGGTTTATCATCCACAGCGATATTACTTTCACGGCAAGAATCAGTCAGATCGCCACAGCTACTCCCAGCGCACCCGCTTCCTGCCGGATGACATTCTGACAGCCTGGCAAGTCGTCACACCCCGCATCCACGAACCCGCAAGTCAAACCCACATCGCCAACGGATTAACCACCGCCGATGTCCGCAAGAAAATCGGCCGCATGTGGGAATAAACTATTCCGGGGCTTGGCAAGGTCGTAAGCAGACCTGTCGCCAACGTGAATGGCTTCACTTGCTTGCCTCTGAAGCCTTTTGAATACATCCAAGTGGCAGAGAAGATGCCATTTTCAATGCCAGTTGTTTCACTGGCTCGATAAAGGTCTGGTTAGACTCGATTGCCTGAAACACCGCCTCACGAGTGCTATTTTTCCGAAATTCTGAATTCAGCAGGCAGACGGCCTGTTGCTGCAGTCGCAATTCATCCGTCCATGGTCTGGCATCCCAGATGACCAGCGACTTGTCGGAATGTGCCGAGAAAAGTCGTGTCCCGTCAGAGCTGAAAGCCACATCGTTGATAAAAAGTCCAGAAGCGAGATCTTGATGGCATCTTCTAAGTAGCAGTGTCTCTTCGCATGTGAAAATATCCCAGAATCTGATTGTTCCATCCGTGGCTGCTGCAGCGAGACGAGTTCCAATGGGGTTAAATGCGAGACTATTAATAAATCCCACATGACCAGTAAGTGTTTTCAATTCTTGACCAGAGATCGGATCCCAAAGCTTAATGGTACTGTCCCAACTTCCAGTCGCGAGCAGGGAGCCATCTTTACTAAATTGTAACGCAGAGACGACCGCCTCATGACCATTAAATGTCATCAATTCTTGGCCGGTACGTGCATCCCATAGTCTCGCAGTTTTGTCATCACCTCCAGAAGCAACCCTGTTCCCATCGGGGCTGAATGCAATAGATTTGACGAGTTTATTGTGTCCTTTGAACAGACAAATCTGCTTCGCCTTTGCAACATCCCACACTCTCGCCGTCATGTCATTCGATGCTGATGCAATTCTCTGACTATCGGGACTGAAAGAAATATCATCTATAAATCGCTCATGACCACTCAGTGTAGTGATCTCCTGGTAGGTGGTTGAATTCCAGATCTTGATGGAATGGTCGCGACGGACTGGATTTCTGCGAGTATCCATTCCCGCAGCAGCAATCATGGATCCATCAGGACTGAATGCCACAGCTCGAACATACCCTGGATACCCTTTAAGCGTTGCAAGCTCAATACCAGTTGAAGCATCCCAGATCTTTACCAGGTCATCCTGGCCTCCAGTCACAATTCGACTATTATCAGGGCTGCACGCTAAACAATTGACAGATTGTGTATGCCCTTTACCGACAATGGAATTGAAAGTCAGCGATGCATCCCAAAGTTTGACGGTTCCGTCATCGCCTGCTGATGCGATTCTGGATCCATCAGGGCTAACTGCGACTCCGAGAGTCGCACCACCCATCGGTGCATTGGAAGAACTAGCAAAAGAAACTAATTCGCTCCCTGTCACTACATCCCAGACTTTAATGGTTCTGTCCACACTCCCAGAAACAATCTGGTGACCGTTTGGGGTATACGCAATAGCGGAGACAGCGCCGAGATGTCCCTGGAACGTCTTGACTTCTTCATACGTCTTTGTGTTCCAGATTTTAATGGTGTGATCCACGCTGGCAGAAGCAATGTGTTCTCCATCGGGACTAAATGCGATATCAAACATCGCGTAGGGATGACATTTGAAACTTGTTATCTTTTCATAAGTGGTTGCATTCCAGAGAGTTATTTGACCGTCACCACCTGCTGCGGCAATGATCCTGTCATCGGGACTGAACTCAATATCAAGTACCCCATCTGTGTACCCTGAAAGGGTAATGATTTCATTTCCTGTAAGGACATTCCAGATTTTCACTGTGATGTCCTTTTTTGGAAAGGCACGTATGTCATAACTCGAAGAAACAAGGCGCAGTCCATCCCGGCTGAATGCCACTCGTGAGACTTCATTCGAGTGCCCGATAAGTGTTCGAATTAACTGCCCGGTTGATGGATTCCAGAGTTTAATGGTCTTATCGCCGCCGGCAGTAGCCAGAAGGCTTCCATCCGGACTATAATCGACCGTCTTGAGGAAAGAAGTATGGCCTTGCAAAGTCGCGATTTCCTGCCCAGTCGAGACATTC
>JAIXUU010000403.1 GCA_027483405.1 Planctomyces sp.
CGTGGGGAGTTCTTTCGAACCACGCTCAATCAGATCTTTCCTGATGATGACCAGCGTGACACCAGATGGCCCGAGGTTTTTCTGTGCCCCGCCATAGATGATGCCGTATTTGGAAACATCGATGGGCCGGGAGAAGATATCGCTGGAAGCATCGCAGACGAGAAAGGAGTTGGGTGCGGGCGTTGGTTCGATCTTAAACTGAGTACCAAAAATCGTGTTGTTCGATGTGAAGTGAGTGTACACGGGGGAAGAACTTGGCTTCAGTTCTTCGGGAATGTAAGAAAAGTTTTTGTCTTTGCTGGAGCAGACTTCGTGAACCGTGCCGAACCGCTGTGCTTCTTCCCGAGCTTTTTCGGACCAGACACCGGTGATCAGGTGATCTGCAGTCTGGCCGGATGTGAGAAAATTCATCGGCACCATGCTGAACTGAAGAGATGCCCCCCCTTGTAAAAAGAGAACTTCGTAATCATTGGAAATCCCGGCAATCTCCCGGCAACGAGCGACAGCCTGTTCGTAAACTGCCAGAAACGCCTTACCACGGTGCGAATGCTCCATAATCCCAATGCCCGTCGAACCCAGCGACAGGAGGTTTTCTTTGGCTTCTTCGAGGACCGATTCAGGGATAATGGCGGGGCCGGCAGAAAAGTTAAAAATTCGGGCAGTCATGGGTGGTTTCCGAAAATTTCGAGTGCACGAAGCTCAATCTCCACAGGGAGCCTGCGAGCAGGCCATTCGGGGATCTGATTGATCTTTCGCTACAAGGTAAATGACGTTTTTCACTGATTAGATTGTTCAGCAAGTATCAACAGATAGTTCCATTCTTGCAAAGCATCAGGCGAATTCGATTGGAATTTTTCCTCGTAAGCTGGTGAGTGACACGTCAGATCCATGAAGAATTCGAGTGTCGGTTTACGGAAGTGAGGGGTACTTTTCCGGTTGGCAGATCGATGTGGCCAGCGTCACAAATTACCGGAACCCCGCAAGTGGAAATTCTTGTCAGTCGAAAAACGTTGATCCATGATCGGCTTAGCCCATTTGGGAGACTTAACCGACGACCCTCTGCAGACCTCATGAGCTGTCAGAAGGTTCGCCGATACCTCGGGGGCGGGGAGATGTGCCGGAAAAAACAGGTGAGCTGAATATCCGGTAATACAAAGACGATCAATGCCCGAAAGAAGGAACGGCATGTCAGATTCGCAGAACACGCGACTGGCGGAGCTTGAGGCAGAAATTCTGGCACTCAAGAGCGAGCTGCTGCATGCCCAGAAGGTAGCTTCTGTCGGGATGCTGGCGACTTCGATTACCCATGAGTTCAACAACATCCTCATGACAGTGATCAATTACGCGAAGATGGGGATCCGTCATAAGGATCCTGCCACCCGTGAAAAAGCCTTCGATAAGATTCTGGCTGCGGGTCAGAGAGCCTCGAAGATCACGACCGGAATGCTTTCCTACGCCAGGCGACAGGCAGATCGTCGCGAGCCGACGGATCTGGTGAATCTGCTCGAAGATGTGCTGGTGCTGGTTGAAAAAGATCTCCAGATGCATCGCGTGCGAGTTGAGACCCGTTATGAGCAGAAACCACAGGCGAACATCAATGCCAGCCAGATTCAGCAGGTGGTCCTGAATCTGATCGTCAATGCCCGGCAGGCCATGGCCAATGGTGGGTCGCTGATTGTGACTGTTCGCAGCAATGTCGCTGAAGGATTTGGCGAAATTTCCATTCGGGATACCGGTTGTGGTATCCCGGCAGAACAACTGAAGGAAATCTTCAAGCCGTATTACAGCACCAAAACGAGAGACAGTCAGGGGCAGGGTGGCACCGGCCTCGGATTAGCACTGGCCCGGGAAGTGATGGAATCACACGGCGGGCGGATCCGCGTGGAAAGTGCGCCGGGTAAAGGGACAGCCTTCACTCTGAAACTGCCTTTAGCGGGAATTTCTCCGGCAGTGGTACCCGTTACCACATTGCCACCGATCCCCACACCCGTGGTCTAATCAACCCTCGCCCGCGCCGATCAAGAGAGTGCAGGGTGACGGTTTTCCCTTGCGATGTGCAGCAATCATCAAGGCCTCTCGCAGGAGCGCCGTTTGTCTGCGATTAGCTACGGGGCAAGAGCATCGCGCGATGAAGCCGCTGGTGAAATACCCGTCCAATACGTTCGCGCTCGCCCTCATCCCAACATTCTCCCGTCAGAACGGGAGAAGGAGCTTAGAATCCTCGCCCGGTACTCCGAGAGCGTGAGAACCAAAACAGAGGATCTAAGGGAACTAGAGCACCTTTTCGATGGTCTCTCGCAGAACGCGGCCGCTCGATTGCAGAGCAATCTTTTCCTTGGGCCAAAGATCCACTTCAACGACCCCCAGGACACCTTTGCGTCCCACAATCGTTGGAACGGAAATCGCCACATCACGCAGACCGTAAGCCCCGTTTTGTAATGACGACACGGGCATCACGCGCCGCTGATCAAGAGCAATACTGTGGATGACATCAGCAATCGATACACCGACCGCAAAGCCAGCTCCGCCTTTTTTCTTGATAATCTCGGCACCGCTTCCCCGTGTACGTTTTTCAATCTCTGCAATGAGTTGTGGCGTAACGCCTGGAAACTTATCAACCGGCAGGCCGCCGATCTGGCCAAGTGACCAGATCGGCACCATGCTGTCGCCATGCTCGCCATAAATGGTGACATCGACTTGAGTTGGCGGGACTGAAAGCTGCTGTGCCAGCAAGCTGCGCAGGCGGGTGGTATCGAGTACGGTTCCTAATCCGATGACTTGCTTTGGTGGTAAGCCAAGTTCGCGAATGGCCAGGTAAGTCAGTACGTCGACGGGGTTGGAGACCACAAACAGAATGGCGTCTGATTTTGGACCCGCTTTCTTGATGTCTCCCAGAATTCCGCGGAAAAGAGCCACGTTCCGGTTGATAAGATCCAGGCGGCTCTCATCGGGCTTACGTCGCAGGCCGGCGGTGACCACAATGACATCGCTGTTCGCACAATCAGCCATTGTACCCGCATGAATCGACTGATCAGCCACCAGGCTGGCACCATGCAGAATATCCAGTGCATGACCATCGGCGGCTTCAGGGTTCACGTCGATCATGACGATCTCGCGAACGATCTTTCCGAGTTGCAGTGCAAACCCGGCACATGACCCGACCAGCCCGCCGCCACCGATGATGCTGACTTTCATGGAACTGACTTTCGCTGAGAAACGATGCCTTGAAGACCACGCCCTTCGGAAGACCTGAGGGACGTGCCACACGATCAAACGGTGACAAAAAGACTACTTTTTGAGGGCGGCCATGACCTGCTCGGTGATCATCTTCACCAACATTTCGGTATCGACGGGTGCTGCTGCAGCCGATGGAGCTGCGGCTGGTGCAGGTGTTGACTTCTGTCGTTCGAGATAGCCGGGATAAAAAGGGGCTGGCTCGAAAGCGGCGGGTTGTGGCTGAGCGTCTTTGTAGCCTTCGCGGAAAGCACTGTTACCACAAAGATCGCAGTTCTCGACATGGAAGCGGGGATCATCAAAGCCGAGCTTCTTCTTCAGATCGAGAAGCTCAACCGACTCTCGCTCGTTGAGATACTCGACACGCCCTAATTGCTTGGAAAGCAGTAGAATCCGGCAGTAAGCATCGAGGATTTCGGTCTTCCAGTAAGCTTCTTCCAGGTTCGCACCGAAGCTGACTGTACCGTGATTGGTCAGAATGATTGTGTTGGTTCCCTTGAGGAATGGCACAACAGTATTGGCAAAAGCGTGTCCACCAGGAGTTTCATAAGGAGCGATGGGAACTTCGCCCATGAAGACTTCAATTTCTGGCAGAATGCACTGAGGGATGGGTTCGCGGGCCACTGCAAAGGCTGTGGCATGCGGTGGATGGCAATGCACAACAGCCTTCACATCCGGACGATGCTTCATGATGGCCAGGTGCAGCAGGATTTCACTGGTGCGCTTTCGCTTGCCGGCAATCTGGCCGCCTTCAAGATCTACCGCGCAGATATCATCGGGGGTCATGAACCCTTTACAGATCATCGTCGGGGAGCACAGCACTTCGTTTTCGCCCACGCGGATCGAGATGTTCCCGTCGTTGGCAGCAGCAAAGCCCTTGTTGTAAACCCGGCGACCAATCTCGCAGATGAGTTCTTTCAGCTTGCGGTCGTTGATGCCCGAATTCCATTTGTTGGCAGTGGTCATGAGAAACATCCGTTGAAAATGATCGTTGTGGGTTGTGAGTTGTAAGTTGCAAAGAAAACTATGTTTGCGTCAGCTCAATCTTGTCGAGGAGGCAGGCGTTGTAAGCATCGAGTGGTTTGGAATCGGGATGAAAGGGAGCTGAAGCTTCGGCTCCCTCACTGATAGCAATGATGTCCCCCGGGCTGGCTCCCAGTTCGTCGTAAACAATGATGGCTTCTTCTCGTCCGCGAACTGCCATCGTCGTGTCGCGATGAATCACAGCGGCAATTCCCTCCGCCAAAAGTGGCACTGCCACAATCCAGGTGCCACCTACCACGGTAGGATCGCATTTTGACAAGGTCACCCGGCCAATCACTTCGGCTAATCTCATTGCGCCACTCCTGTTCCTGAGGGGATCCCAGTACGGACAATGGCTTGCACCAGATTTCGCAGCTCAATGAATGTTTTGAGTGTCGGGTCAATCACATAAACATTGGGGCTGAAGTCGCTGCTCGTGAGCAGCACCTCGGCGAGGGATGATACGACAGCAGCACGTATGGCGGGCGACCGGTTCAGATCGCAGGCCCGCTTGGCTGCTGAGCGTTCCATCAGAATGGCCCCATGAGCTTCGGCTTTGTGGATCGCTCCGGAGACAAACTCCTCAGTTTCAGTTCCCGCACCCAGAATCTTGACTTGCGACACTGAGGCTGCTGTCTGTGCACTATTTAAAAATGTCTTCACACTCGCCGTGGCAGAGACCACACCGAGTACCCACTTCGCACCCATCGAGGATGGATTTGAAGACTTGCTGGAAGATGCAGTGCCTGCAGTTTTCGGCAACACTGCAGAGTTGGCGGGAGGGTTACCACGTTCGAGTATCACATGATGATCGCGGAGCCAATCTTTCGCGGCGGGTGTCACAATTGACTTTGCCGAGGCAAAAACCCTGGCAGCACCTGGAGCCTGCCGGGAAAGTAATTCGGCTGTAATGACCGCTTCCGTGAGTGTCACACTGGAGCCAAGTGGGCTGGCAGCAGCTGGAGCCGTCACTAATGGCTTCGAGACGGAAGTTGCTGGGATGGTGTGATTGAGGCTGGCCACAGTCTCTGGCGGTAAATGAATTCTGCTGAGAGTAGCGACCGGCTGATCGATCGAAGCTGTTGATTCAGGACGTACAGCGCTACCAGCTTGGCTGTGAAGCTGAGCCAGCACGTTCCGTACGATCTGATCGACAAGTTCGGTGGACATGAAGTTTAGGTGGTTGTTCGTTGGGAGTTGATGTTTGTCATGAGTCGAGGTTACGCAGGAGATTTAAGGATCGACGAGGCCGAGTGACATGAAGCGAATCGGACTGTCCTCCGCCTTCACAGTCTCGCGAACAGTCTTTCCATCGGAAGTGATGACCACCAGATCACCCTGGGCAGCACCCAGACCATCAATGATCAGTTGGGGGGCACCATCGGGTTTGTCGTTGACACCCAAAGGCTGGGCAATCAGCAGTTTCCATCCCTGAAGACTGGGATGCTTGACTGTGGAAGTTGCTCGTCCAATGATTTTTGCCACTTGCATCCCCGTCTCCTTTCTCTGTGTTTCTAAGTGATCGAGCTTGATTGGCAGGCGGGAAGCCTGCCCTACGGTAAAACCTTAAGAATCAGATGACGCGGAGACTGTCGACCAGCACACAGCGGCGGCTGCGTGTGAAAGTGAGTGGGTTGGTCACCCCTTCACCTGTCGGCGTGGCAATACTGAAACTGAGATAGCCTTCGCCACCTAAACCCAGACCTGCCATTGAGGGGCCATTCTTGATGAAGAGCGTCGTATCGACAGCTTTTCCCATTTTGGTCATCGTCTGCACATTGCGCGAGTGAATCAGACTGGTGTGCCGGAAACCATGCTCGTATTCGAGAGCCAGTTCAATCGCCTGGTTGACATTCTTGGCCCGGACAAAGGGGACGAATGGCATCATCTGTTCTTCGGGGACGAACGGATTGTTGACGTCGGTTTCGCCAAAGAGAAGCTGTGTTCCTGCGGGAACTCTCACACCGATGAGTTCCGCCAGCTTGGCGGCATCTGAACCAACGAGGTCGCGGTTGAGATGCCAGTGGTCGCCCGGCTTTGTGGGAGGTGTGAAGGCAAGTTTGGTGAGAGCATCAACTTCGCGGGCCGAGAGCTGATAACCACCTTGCTGCCCCATTCGCACCATGAGCGTGTCAAAGATCGACTCGACTGCGAAGACTTCCTTCTCGCCAATGCAGAGGAGGTTGTTGTCGTAAGCAGCTCCCTTGACGATCGACTTCGCGGCATTTTCGAGGCAGGCCGTCTCATCCACGACAACAGGCGGATTGCCAGGACCCGCCACAACGGCCTTCTTGCGGCTTTCGAGAGCAGCACGGGCCACTGCAGGACCACCGGTGACACACAAGAGTTTGACACCCCGATGTGCAAAGATGGCGGCGGCTGTTTCCAGCGTGGGCTGTTCGATGATGGTGATCAGGTTCTCAAGGCCTGTGGCTTTATGAATCGCCTTGTTAAAGCGACGGACACCTTCGCAGGCAATACGAGCACCATTGGGGTGGGGATTAACGATCAGTGTATTGCCACTGGCGACCATGTTGATGACGTTGCCTGCCAATGTCGGCAGAGAGTGTGTGACAGGGGTGATGGCACCAATGACACCAAAGGGAGCGTATTCCACAATGGTCAGGCCATTATCACCGCTGAAGGCATCGGTTCGCATGAACTCGGTGCCGGGAACCAGCTTGATGATCTTCAGCTTCTCGATCTTGTGATCGAGGCGGCCAATTTTCGTCTCGTTGAATTCCAGCGTGCCAAGTTCTTCGGCCTGCGAATCACAGATCTGGCGGACACACTCAATGGCCTTGCGGCGGGCGTCCATCCCGGCATCCGAGAGTTTTTCAAACGCTTCGTTGGCAGCAGCAACGGCCTGATCGACATCTTTGAAGACACCCCAGTCTCCATCACGAGTGGCTACTGATTTCTCGGCGCCACCCTTGTTGAGCTGAGCAAGAACTTCCTGCACCACCTGACGGATGGCTTGTTCTGTCGCTTGCATCGATTCGGTCTTTCCTATCTGGCTTGGATCTTCTCAGCGAATGAGAGCAAAAGTCTTATCGCTGCGGATGATTCATGGATTTGTGTTTGAAACCTGGTGAACCATGAGGAGGTTCCATTCTGGAGTTGTTACGGCTTACTCAGTGGAAATCCCTCGATAGGCCATCGACTCCTGACAGATTTTTCGAAACTGCTGGACTTTGGATTGTGTGGGAAAATGAATCATCATCGTGAAGACAGTGAGTGCGGCTACGATGGGACTGATGATCGAGCCTGCCATCAGCCAGGCCACAAGATTCAACATGCCTGCACCTTCAACGACGGCAAGACGAACAATGCCTGAGGTGAGGAAATTCTGAGCCATCCAGGGCTCATCGATCGTTTCCGCCTTGTTCAAAGCCCCTTTAAGAATCTGCGCCGGGAGCACAAACGAAAGCACAATCGCACTACAACCCATGATGGCTGCAATCAGAGTCAATGGATTGCCGAACAGGTCTCCATCAAACTTCAACTCGCGAATGATGGTAATTACTACGGCAAAGACCACCGGCCCCATGATGAGTGCCAGCGTAATGATCTGCAAATTTCTCAAGGCTGCGTCGAGTGTCGTTACCTGGGTCGACTCAGATTTTGCGGACAAAGATTTGTTCATGACCTGGACTCCTCAGTGGCTGAGGATTGATCGGCAAGTCTGGTGCTAAAAACGATCTTCCCTTGAATCTGGACGACATCGATCAAACCGATGATCGCGCAGTCAATGGGAAGAGGTTTGGTTGAAGGAGTGAAGCGTGCTGATGAACCCTGTACGATCAACACGACCTGACCTTCGCCAGCACCGACGGTATCGACCGAGATGAACGTGCGACCTGTGGAGACAAGTTGGGATTCAGCCCTGCCATCGACCATCTGTTCCTGGATGCGCAGCGGCTCGACCACCAGCAGCTTCTGGCCGACCATGGAGTCGACCTTCTGCGTGGAGACCAGACTTCCGGTGACGCGTGCGAGGAACATGGTGGATTCAACTTAAAGAGAACGAGGAGCGACTGCCCATGGAGTACATGGACTAGGACTTTGAAAGAAGTTCGGCTGTCTGTCGGGCGACGACCAATTCTTCATTGGTCGGGATGACCCAGAGTTCAATCTTGCTTGTCGGAGTCGAGAACTTACCTTCAGTACGAAGCTTCTCGTTGATCGCCAGATCGATTTCGATCCCTGCGAAATCCATCTGTGAGCAGACATCTTTGCGAATTCGGCTGCTGTTCTCGCCAATTCCGCCGGTGAATACGATAGCATCAGCACCATTCAGGACAGTCAGATAAGCCCCGATGTACTGACGGATCGACTGGGTGAAAACTTTGAGTGCCAGTTCCGCCTTTTCATGGCCATTGGCTGCGGCCTGTTCAAGATCGCGCACATCGCCCGAGAGACCACTGAGTCCTAACAGTCCGCTTTTATTGGCAAGAATGTCGAGGATTTCAGGCAACGTCTTGCCGGTTTCTTGAATCAGCACAGGGAGGGCAAAGGGATCAAAATCGCCCACCCGGTTGTTGTGAGGCAATCCGGTCTGCGGGCTCATTCCCAACGTATTGCCTTGCGACTTCCCATTACGAATGGCACACAGCGAATTGCTCCCGCCCAAGTGGCAGGAAATCACTTTCAAATCCGATCGGCCTTTGAGTTCAGCAATTCGCTGACTGATAAACCGATGGCTGGCACCGTGAAACCCCCAACGCTGAATACCATATTGCGTCTGCCATTCATGAGGCACCGCATAGGCCCGTAATTCGGGTGGAGCGGTCTCATGGAAAGCCGTTTCGAGAGCAGCAACCTGAGGCAAATTGGGGAATGCCGCCTGGAGCTGTCGCATGGCTTTGGCATAGGGGGGATTATGAGCCGGTGCAATCGCTGCGTACCGCTCTAACCCAGCGAGCAAAGCATCATCGACGTGTCGAACACCAGAAAGTGCGCCCGCCATCACTGCTTTGAAGCCGATACCATCCAGTTCAGATGCATCCTTGAGGCAACCTGTTTCAGGAGCTGTGAGTTGCTCCAGACAGAACTTAACTGCCACCGCATGATCCGGAACGTGTGCTGTCACTTCGTCTTTGAATGAGCCAATTTCAACAGTACAACGACTTTCCGGCCCGCCAATACGATCAATGCCACCACGCGCCAGCTGCCGTTCGGTAGTGAGATCGAATAAACGGTATTTGAAGCTCGTGGAGCCGAGATTGGCGACCAAAATCTTCATCGGGAAATCCTCGTGTTGAAATCCGCGGCTGCCTTCAATCTGTGGCAATTTTCGGGTGCGTGGAGGTCATTCGTTCGGAGCACTGCTGGGCGAGCCAGCAGTGGCACCCTGGACAAACCAGGAGTGATACCCGGAAGAAGACGTACGCGCCCGTCACAACCCTAGATGAACTGTTCGAGGAGCGACTTTTCCGGGCGGGCAATGACATGTGCGCTCACGACTTCACCGACAGCGGCAGCGGCTTGTTGACCGGCATCGACCGCAGCCCGAACGGAGCCCACATCGCCACGAACAATCGTGGTGATATAAGCGTTGCCGATCTGAATCTGCTTGACGAGTGTGACGTTGGCGGCCTTCAGCATGGCATCCGCTGCTTCGATCTGGGCGACAAGCCCTTTGGTCTCAATGAGACCGATTGCTTCACCATTCATGAGAGAAGTTCCAGAGACAGGAGACGGAAGTTGTTCAATAGAATTCGCAACAGGCGTGATCACTGAACTAGCAGCAGCTTTCGCCCGAGGACGCTTCTCCGCAGACGAGCGTGATTTTTCAACCGGTCGTTTGCTGGACGTCTTGGGCATGACCACCTCATTCACTGACACGCAGGCATGTGCCGGGTATTACTTGCTGATGGGCTTTGGCAGAATGGCAGCCAGTTCTTCGTGTGGGCGTGGAATCACTTGAACACTGAGAACTTCGCCAATTTTGCTCGATGCGGCAGCGCCGGCATCGACAGCAGCTTTCACAGCAGCGACATCGCCGACCACGAAAGCCGTAACAATACCACTGCCGACCTTTTCCCATCCGACAAGCCGGACGTTGGCCGACTTGAGCATGGCGTCGATCCCTTCGATCATCGTAACGAGACCCTTGGTTTCGAGCATGCCGAGCGCTTCGATCGATCCAGCCATGAAAACTTCCTCTCAAGAAATGGAACTGCGAGAACCTATGAAACCTGCCAGCCGGAAAACACTCCCGGCTGGATGTATTCCTTCACATTATTTTGAATGGCAACCACAACCGACCGGCTTGACTAACTCCACCTTCGTGGCATGCGAGAGATCAACTGCGTTGCCTTCATCCGTATCAATATGAACTTCCAGTTTGACGTCTTTATCTTCACGAACCGTGACATGTTCGAGAGTGGTGGTGCAGGGGCCGGAATGGATTTTGAGATCCATTTCATCGCCATTTTTCACACCGTAGTAAGCACAGTCAGCCGGGCTCATGTGGACATGCCGCATAGCGCGGATGACACCCGACTTGAGTTCCACCACACCGGCCGGACCTACCAGCACACAACCGACCGTGTCATGGTGATCCCCACTGATCCGCACCGGGAGATCAATCCCGAGCGAAATCCCATCGGTGAAAGCCAGTTCGACCTGCGAAGCATTGCGGCATGGGCCTAACACACGAACATCAGGAATCATTCGGCGACGAGGGCCAAAGATGGTGACCGTCTGTTTGGCGGCGTAGTAGCCATCCTGATAAAGCCACTTCATAGGCTCGAGTTTGACACCTTTGCCAAACAAAACTTCAACATGTTCTTCTGTGAGATGCACATGCCGGGCAGAGATATTGACGACGAGGGGGTTAGGAGGCCCGCCAGCCGAAGAGACGGAACCCGAGGAGGTGGTCGCTCCCGCCAATTGCCTGGTGAGTACGGCTCGAACCACTCGCTCGACATCAGCACGAGAGATATTGCCTGCAACCACAGAATCAGACGACATACGCGAACTCTTTCTCACTCCAGCGTTTGATCATCACGGGTTTGAATCACGCAATTCGCAGCTCAATTCCCAGGTCTTCAATCCGCTTTCGCCAATCTTCGGGAATCCCTTCGTCTGTCACAATTTCATGAACACGGTCGAGTGGACAAAGTGGGGAGAGGGCTGCTTTTCCAAACTTCCGACTATCAACCGCCAGCACCACGCGTTCAGCGGCATCAATCATCCGCCGCTCGGCCTCAACGAGGAGAGTGTTGCTGTTGAACAAGCCTTTCTCCGTCACGCCACCGACACTGAAAACCATGCGAGGGACCTGCAATTGCGATAACGCCAAATTCAGGAGCGGGCCTAAAGTCACACCTGTTTTGGGATGCAGATACCCTCCTAAAAAAATCAATTCCACACCCGGGCTGTTCACCAGCAAATTGGCAATCGCCAGGGAATTGGTCACAACTTGCAGTTCTTTGCCAATTAAGGCACGAGCCACCTCAAGTGTTGTCGTTCCCCCATCGAGCAGGACTGTTTCACCACTTCCTATCGTTTCCGAGATCGAACGAGCAATTCTCTGCTTCTCAACCAGAGAGGTCACACTTCGCTCTTCCAGAGAAACAACCGATTCACCAACATAAGCAGCCCCGCCTCGTGTGCGGCGAACCTGCCGAATTCCGTCAAGATATTCCAAATCCCGCCTCAGTGTTGACTCGCTGACCCCGGTTTTGGTCGCAAGCTCATGAAGCGATATAAAGCCTTTTTCTTCAATAAGTTCGAGCACATGTCGACGGCGTTGATCCAACAGCATGGTTCAAATCATCCCTCGCCACACCTACCCAAACATCCTGACCGTTAAACTGCTCGGTCTAGGATGTCATAAGAATAGGTCGAACTTCTATCGCACTCAAGCAGGAACATATCACAAAGTGCAATTATTTTCCAAATTATTGCAAAACATGCCATCCTGTTGAAAACACCAACTCACACATTCACTGGCATCGACAAGTTGCTCCAGCAGAATGAAAAGAACTTGCGGAAGGTCTGTTCAGGCAAGGAGTGCCGATATTCCCGGAGCGACTATGCGCTGCCAGCAAGATCATTGTTCAGAGAGTTTGGCTGACAGCAGACATGACTCGCCGACCGGAAGAGACTGATCTGAGACTCAAAGATTTCATGAGAAGAGCGGCGACTGGGAGGTAATTCTCAGATAATACGCCCTTTTTGCAGCGTCTTGATGTCAGGGCCTTCAGGAAGGTGCGACCCACTTTGACAAAACGTGCTAAACAGTGGAGAAAGCGATTCTGATTGGCTGACCGCTAAGGCAAAAATATCGTCCGGCGGCCAACAATCTGCACGCGATGGTTTGCCACCAACTCAATAGCTTCGGGATAGGCTTCGCATTCGGCCTCAAAAACACGCTGAGCTAAGGCATTGGGCGTATCATCCGGCAGGACGGCTACAACCCGCTGGAGAATGATCGGGCCATGATCATACTCATTATCAACAAAGTGGATTGTACATCCCGAGAACTGGACGCCCCGCTGAATCGCAGCTTCGTGAACATGATGCCCATAAAACCCTTTGCCGCAAAACGCAGGGATCAAAGAGGGGTGAATGTTCAGCACCCGATTGCGGAAATCTTCTGGAACTTCAAGAAGCGAGAGAAATCCGCCGCAAATGACAAGATCGGCTTGATGCGACCGGCACAGCTGAAAAATCGCTTCGCTGTGACTGCTTGTGGAAGGGAACTCTTTTCGATGGCAGACCACGACTTCCAGTCCGCGCTGACGGGCTCTTTCGATACCACCCGCGTCAGGACGACTGCTGATGACCAGTGGAATCTGTGCGCTGAGGGAACCCGCTGCAATTCGATCACAGAGATTGATCAGCGTTGTGCCTCCCCCGGAGATCAAGACGACCAGGCGAACAGCAGGAACAGCCTGATGACCGGCGGAATCTCCTTGTGGCATGGATCACTCAATAAGTTCAGAAATCGGGGCAATGGGACGGATCTTCCCAACAAAACATCCGTCATGAAAATGCAGGGCAGTAGATTTGGCCTGTCAGATGCAAGATAACGTCCTCAGGATGGATCGTCGTCCTCTGGAAGCCGAGGATTTTCGGGAAAACCTAACGCCGAGTCTTGTCGACGATGCGGCATGGCCTCCTTCGATGATTCAGTAACTTCCCCTTTGCCAGCCAGACCGGATGTCGGCAAGCTCGATGAACTCCCTGTAATCGAAGGAATCATCGGGGCATGACCGTTTTTTAGTTCCAATGAGGAAGTCTTTGGAGGAATCGTGATGTTTAACAATTGTTGGTGCGGAGTGAGTGTCTGATCGATATTCCCGGGGACTCGCAACTTCTCTGGCAACCGTCGTTTTTCACTTCGAAAAGTCCACAGACCTAACATGATCCAGACGGCAACCAGGCCAGCAATCCCATAGGCCCAGACAGGAATGATCAGGGTTGTTTTCTGAATTGGTCGAATCCATTCTATCTCTCCAGCCAACAGCATCGGAGCTTTCCGCGGCTGGTCTTGGGCTTCATAGCCATACATTTTGAAAAAGTATCCAGCAACAACAACCTCTTCGACAAGATCCCCTCCCAGAGGCATCCCTTCTGGCTTTTGTGTGAAGACGACGACGGTGGGATTGTTTTGCGAATCCGCAGAGTAAAGCCAGCCTTCATAAACAGTTGTTAACCCCTCGTCATTCGGACCTGGATCGTATTTGACAAGTTTTCGCAGAGTTCCCCGCAAGACGACCGGCTTTCCCCGATAGACTTCCGGGTGAAGGAACAGGTCTACGAATGGCGAAAACTTCTTTTCTGTGGCCGCTTTGGAATCACGAGCAGCAATGCGGGCCTTGCGATACTCAATTGCCAGTTCCTGCAGTTGGGGAAAAGACATGAGGCTGGCAAGCTTGAGAATTCGAAAATAAGCCTCGCGATCTTCGACTTTTAACCCGAGAGTGCTGTCACGGACATCTTTCAACACTGCGGGATTAATCGAAGCGCCGCCATCCAGTGTGATATCGAACTGGCCAGCTTTTTTTGCGGGAAGATCACGGATACTTTCGACCGGGCGACCCAGACTGGGAACCGGATCTTCAAATTGGATGCCGGAGGGAAGCTTGTCTTCGGGCCCTCGACGTTCCAGGGTAGGGAAATCTCGTCCTTCCATGGGAGGAAGCGGAGTGGGCAACTCCTGAGATCCGCTACGAGGTGGAGTGACGTTTTTTCTCTGATCGGTTTGTGACGCCGCTGGACTCGAAGGAGAGGTTGAGTTCGTTGGAGCTCTACCTGAAGGTGGTAAAGAGGGAAGGGTGCGAACCGGGGGTTTTGCCGGGGGCAGGTCTTCAAATTCATCTGAAAACTGCGCCCATGCCGGATTAGCAGTTCCGCCCCAGATGGCGATGAGAAATATGATCCGTCGAATCAGCCATGACATGATTGACCATCCTCTTTGCGGGCAGGCACTCCAGCTTGATCTGCACACCCTCCAGCAATGACTTATGCAGTCACGCTCCAGTCTCTACAGTTTTACAAAAGCACGCAAACCTCCAGCTTGTTCGAGATTGTGCCGTAGTGGAAGCAGAGTGTCGAGTCGTTTTGGTCTGAATCTCGGAATCCGAAGTCCTTGATGACAAAGTATTAATCTGTGCAGATAAGGAACTGAACGTTGATCAAACACTGCCGCGCACCGGAATTTCAAAAAGCTGGATTCGTTTCACACCGGCAGCGTCCGGTTCCGAAGTCCGATCCACTGCGAATGCGAAAGCTCATGAATTGTTCATCGCGCCTTAGAATAGTGACATGCAAAGGCTCACCCGGCGGGTGCTTGGAAATAGCCGCGACCATTTGACGCAATGTGGGATTTTCCACGTCATCGATCGAAAGGATGCGATCTCCGGGACGTAAGCCGACTCGCGCTGCCGGAGAATTGGGAACAATACGATCAATCACCACGTTCGAGCCAAAAGGCATCGCACCGATGACCCCCAGACATCCATTGACTTCTGTACTGATCTGAAGACGAGGATACCACTGTCGCAGTGCCGCCAATTCTTCACCGGGAATATCGAGTTTATTTGAAACATAAAGGACATGAAGAGTATTGAGCCGCTTCAGATGTTTAAGCCCTTCGCGACCTCCGGTATAGCGCTCATCCAGCAGCACAAATTCAAAGGTCGTCGAATTTCCAACGAAATGATCATTTACCGATTCGACTTGTGCACCTAGGCGAGACAAATGATCGATCGCCCGCATCCGGCGAATCGAAAAGTTTTCAGACAGAGCATCAAAGGCAGCGTCGGCCACTTCTTTATGATGATATGTCGTTAATGCTTCGATCGCAGAGAGAGCCGCTTCTCCAGCTTCATTCTCATCGAGAACAGTCATATCAGAGAGAACATGAATCAACGGACGGCATCGATCGGGAGCCTGCTTGATCTGAGTCACAATCTCCGGGACAACATTCTGGCCCGCCTTGATTAACTCTTCTGCAGCACGGCGTCGATTCGAGGAAGATCCACTGTTGAGATCGCGAATGTTTTTTGATGTCAGTTCCGGGCGACTCAGTTCCCCTTTGGGATTAGCCGTCAAGGCAAACCAGAGAATCAATCCGAGAATGAGAGCGATAACCACATATCGACCAGGAATGGGCAGCATTTGTTCCTCGCTCTACGGTGTTTTGATTACAGCTTGTTTGAAGGGATTGCACCATTAACAACAAAAGATCCCGTAACAACAAAAAATCCCGTGGCAGAACGAGTCATTATTCAGGGCGAACCATCACCTGTAATTGATCATCGAGATTCTCATCCATTTCCAAAGTGATCACATTGGGACAACAACAGACGGGGCAATCTTCGACATACTCCTGAAAGCTTCCCTGTGAAAGGTCAACTGGCACAATAATCTCTTCGCCGCACGAAGGACAGATGTAAGCGGCTTCGAGAAATGTGCTGCGCTGCCGGCGTCGACGTCGCTTAGGTTTTGTCATCCTTCAAATCCTGAATTTAGATTTCATGACAGCAACACCTCCACGCCCTGTTCTGTGAGGGCATTTGACCTTTCAAGGATGATAGCCAGCAGCTTCAAATTCACCGGGAGATGGTACCCGCAGACAGTTGCAGCCATTCATGATGACTTTTTGCAGCGATCCCTGGTTGCAAAAAAACGACAAATTCTGACGAATCGTTACATTTGGCAGCGCCTGTCGCGAATTTTCCACGCAAATCAAGAAAAATCCTCACCTCGAACTTGAGAACTCTCTGTGAGAGTGAAATAGTTCAAAAATGCTCAAGTTTGGCGAAAAACTGCTCCCGTCCTCCTGCTTGTCGTACCTGGCCTTTCGTCTGGCCTGGCGGCAAACGGTCGAGGCACTCATTTATCAGCAGCAACCTCTCGAAGATCGATACCAGACGCTTTCAGGCGAAGATTTCCTGGCGTTCGAGAAAAAGAAACCAACAACTTCAGGTTTTCTGTGCGAAGTCCCTTTTCTGTCGGAAGTCGCTCCGCAGGTGCAGTTGGATTTACTTTCAAATTTCTGGTCGCGACACATCAGTCTGGCGAGCTATCGAGCCTCACTTCTGGATGAAGCAATTCTGTATGCCGCCTGTGAATCTGCAGCGAGTCTGCTGGAGCATGATCCTCATGCAGTGCCACTCCATCTGAAGGGTGGGCCACTGGATGTGACTTTTCCCGTGGACGAATCACTCTCAGCCGAGATTCGCAAGCTCTATCTGGATCTGCCCAGCGAAGGCGATTATCTGCTGATCGGGCAATTCCTGGACGTACCTCCCGAAGAGTGCCGCAAGCTCAAGAAGAAGTTTGGCCTGCGATCCATCGAAACAGAGGAGCTATTCGACCTCCTCGGACGCTGGACCATTCAGCCCGCCATGAATGACCGTCTGGCTGGACTGCTCTCGCCCCACGAGATATCCAGACTCCGCAAGATTCTGGATCGTCATATTCGCATCTGAGAATTATCCATCTCTCGATGATGGCAGAATCAATCTCTTCAAACCAATGCTGCAGCGAGAGCAATCTGCTCATCGATTCGCATCCATCTCCATAATGTTGAATGCCTGACGCAGCGAAAGTTCCCAGTTCATCTCAGCGAGAAAGTGCATACAGCAGAATCCCGGTCGCGACGGAGACATTGAGCGAACCCACAGCTCCTTGGCTCGGAATCGTGCAGACTTCATCGCACAGTTCAAGTGTGAGACGCCTCAATCCACCTTCTTCGTTACCAATCACGATCAACCAGGGACGATCGGCCTTGATCGACGAAAGTGGCTGCTGGGCATGCTCCGATGTCCCTAAGACCCAGACACCACTTTTCTTGGCAAGTTCGAGGGCACGGGCGAGGTTGGGGGGTTGTGCAAAAGGAATCGATTCCAGTCCACCTGCAGAAACATCGTAGGCCGTCCCTGAAAGCGGTGCGGAACGGTCTCTCGTGGCAATGATGCCGCGAACTCCAAAAAATGCAGCAGCCCGGAAGACGGCTCCCACATTGTGAGGATCTTGCAGGCAATCCAGTGCCAGCCAGATGCCATGCCGATTACTTTCCACTCCGCCGGATGGATCACTCTTTTGTGCTAATGGGCCTGGTGGAGCAAGTTCAAAGAGCTGCTCAACTGTTAAAGGTGCCCGGTCGCGAACGGTGGCTTCCGAACTGCTTTGCCTTTCGAACTTTCCACCGCGATCTTTTCCACCCGTGGGACGTTCAGAACCACTGGAGGGCAGGGCCGTTCGAATGGGAATGCGATGTACTCTCGCCTGTTCAAGTACTTCGCTCCAGGCACTGGAAGGATTGGCTGTGGTGACAATTTCGAGTACATCGTGTGGTCGATATTGCAGGGCAGCAAGGACACTATGAGGATTTCGCAGGGTGACTGTCACGAAAGACTTTCCATGGTAAAAAGAGGCATTTCGCCATACTGAATTTGCTATTGAATCTTCGAAGATTGCCGCTGAATTTCGGCCAGTAAGATCCCGGCAGCCACGGCGGCATTCAAAGACGATGTTTGCCCCGCCATGGGGATCCGTACCTGAATATCACAAGCTGATAGCAGAGCAGAGGAAACACCTTTCCCTTCGTTGCCGATAATCAGACACAATGGCGCAGGGATTGCGACATTCCAGAGGGATTGCTCACTCTTCTCTGTAGCAGCCAGGATTTTCATGCCCCTCGACTTTAACTGATCGATCGCTCGGTCGAGGGCTGGAACGCGATAGATGGGCAGAAAGTTGACAGCACCGGCAGAACTTCTTGCTGCCTGACTGTTCACACCCGACTGACCTTTTTCCGGAAGCACGATTCCACCGGCTCCCAAGGCTTCTGCACAGCGAATAATGGCACCCAGATTGAAGCTGTCTTGAATTCCATCGAGAATGACCAGCAGCGGCGGGAGTTGTGCCTGGAGCAGACCATCAAAATCCGCATAAGGAAACTCCGGCATCCGGGCAGCCAGCCCCTGATGATCTTCCGCTCGAATCAAACGAGAAAGCTCATCAGCAGTCGAAGCCACCAGATGGATCCCGGCTGCTTCACAAAGATCTTTGAGCGAAGTCGAATCGGTTTCCAAGGAATAGCCCAGGGGCAAATCGCCCAGAGGATCATGCGGCGAAAATCGATGAGAATCGTAATGCAACTCCAGAGGAATCCAGTATTTGGCGTGAATCGTCGCCGATACGAGGTGGCGTCCCCAGATCCACGAACGATTATGGTTTCCAAGTAGTTTCGGCACCGAAAATCTCAAATATTTGTTGGCAGGTTCTGTAGCAAGGTCGCAAAAGAGAGCCTGCTGATTTCAAAAGTCGACGGGGTCAATCTGGCATTGTCAGGCATGGAACGATCACTCGAACTCGACCCCAGCCAACGTCTTTGCTGTCGCCCTATCAGACAGTTGTCGAGATTCTCTTCTATGAGGATAAGAACAGGACTTGCCAATTGCGAGCAGTGAGGCGACACTCGTTGAATTCCTTTGCCAACTGGCAAAAGCAGGTCATGACCCTCACGATGAGTTCAGCATAAGATGCAGGCACCGCTCCGCCGAAAAGTTCGCCGCAAGTGTCCGATCTATGGCCCCGAAGAACGGGATTGTCTGCGACGCGCTGCGCGATTTAATGCGCAGGTGATGGATTTTATTCGAGATCATGTCAAGGCGGGCGTGACCACGCGGCAGTTGGATCGCCTGGTGGAAGAGTACACCCATGATCACGGACATACCTGTGCGACCAAAGGTTACAAAGGCTACCCGGCCTCAATCTGCACGAGCGTGAATGAAGTCGTATGTCATGGAATCCCGAACGACCGCCCTCTAAAAGAGGGCGATATCGTCAACGTCGACCTGACCAGCATTGTCGACGGCTGGTACGGCGATCAGTCCGAAACCTTTTTAATTGGCGAGGTTTCCGCAGCAGCGCGCGAGTTGGTGCAGGTGACTTTTGACGCCATGTTTGCCGGCATCGACGGGATTGCCCCCTTTGGCAAAGTCGTCGATATCGGCCGCGCGATCGAACGGTTTGTGCGTGATAAACCGTATGAAATCGTGCGCGAATATCAGGGGCATGGGATCGGGCAGGATTTCCACCAGGATCCCGGCATTCCGCATTATGTTCCTCGATTAAATCCCCCTCAGGATGTCATCGAGCCCGGAATGTCCTTTACGATTGAACCGATGCTCAATGCCGGGACATACCGGACGTTTGTCGACAGTGTCGATGGCTGGACTGTGCGCACCGTCGATCTGGCGCTGTCCGCCCAGTTTGAGCATCAGATTCTGATGACCGAGAATGGGCCTGAAATTCTGACACTCACGCAGAAGGGCCCACAACGGGGGCATCGTTTCTAAAAGCTTTGAGAATGGGAGGAAATCTCATTGAGAAAAAATTGTTGGAACAAGGATTGATTTCGAGCAGGCCCAATGCAACACTCTAATTTGCATTAGAATGTTGTCCCTCCCGGAGCCTGTTGTATGCCTGCCCAAACTCCCCGTTTCAAAGCCACCCCAATCCGCCCTGGATTCACACTGATCGAACTGCTGGTGGTCATTGCCATCATTGCCATTCTGATCGCCTTGCTGTTACCAGCCGTCCAGCAAGCCCGGGAAGCCGCCCGCCGGACACAATGCAAAAACAACCTCAAGCAACTTGGGTTGGCACTGCACAACTATCACAGTTCTCTCAATACATTCCCGCCAAGTATGTCTCACGGTGGTGCGGCCAGTTACACAGGTGGCGCCAACTGGAGCGTTCTCGCGTTTCTGACACCCTATCTGGATCAGAGCAATGTCTACAACGCGATGAATGTCAACTTCCCGACCTACGATGCGACGTTCAACATCAGTGCGCCGAATCGCGTAGCTGCGGGAACCATCGTCCCCTCGTTCCTGTGCCCGAGTGATCGCGGAACTGCCATCATCAGCAATGTACTGGGTGTCACTACTGGACTGGGCCCGACGAACTATGTGGCCTGTAATGGAACGGGAACAGTTGGACGCGATGGACTGACAACTGGCGGTACGAGCACAAACTACCCTGGCTCGCCATATCAAACCGATGGTGTGCTCTATGCCAATTCGAGAACACGTATTGGCGATATCACCGATGGTACCAGTAATACGATCTGTTTCTCCGAATCGCTCCTGGGTGATCGTACAGCCAATGGAACAACCTTGAGAGAACGTGCTTTTGCCGTCGCGACTCCCTCCTATTCCTACAGTACCTTCAACGATGCGGGTTGCACTTCGGCAACAACCTGGGCCGATGGAACCGCCAGAAACCCCAAGGGCTACAGTTGGATTCACGGTGAAATCGGCGCAGCCTCATACAATCATTACTACGGGCCGAATTCAAGAAACTACGATTGCGGTGGCAATGCCCTCGAGTTGGGATTTACAGCCGTCGGCTGGAGAGCAGCTCGAAGTCTGCACACTGGTGGAGTTCATGTGCTGCTGGCCGACGGGGCTGTCAAGTTTGTGAGTGAGAATATCGATCTGACCGTCTGGCGGAACCTGTCTACCCGCAGCGGCAGTGAAGTGATTGGTGAGTTCTAGAGCCGGATCACTTTCGCGGTTTGATTTGATAGCACTCACACTTGACAGGTGACTTCATGAGTATCGTGATTGAGAATTCCTCGACACATGAAACGAGCCCCTCTCCAGCGAGTATGGCTGCTGTAACCAGTGCTGAGGTGAGTGCCTATCACCGCGATGGATTTCTGATTTTACGTCAGTTCTTTGATCCCGCACTGATTCAGCAAATTTCTGATGAAGCGATTTCACTGCTGATCGAGCGGCGGGATCTGATCGATACCAACAACTTGCGGTGTCGGTTTCAGCCTCACCATCAGAACGGAGAATGCCTGTTTGAGACGTTTGATCCGGTGATCGATCTCTCTCCTGCCTGCGGGGTGCTCGCCCATGATCAACGTCTTTTTCAGGTTCTCCAAATGCTCTATGGAGAGCCAGCGGCTCTCTTCAAAGACAAGTTGATCTTTAAACCCCCCGGCGCCAAGGGTTATGGTATCCATCAAGACTACATCGCCTGGAAGAATTTTCCGCGATCGTTCCTGACAGTCCTGGTTCCGATTGATGCCTGTAGTCCGGAAAATGGGTCGACCGAACTCTATGCAGGTCTGCATCATGACGGCCCACTGACTCCTGAAGATGGCGCCTACCATGAATTGACGATCGACCAGCTTCGAGGAGTGGAGCCTTTGAAGCTCTCTCTGGCTCCGGGAGATATTGCAATCTTTGGCGGCTTTACGCCGCACGGCTCCGGACCCAACGCATCGAACGTCTGGAGACGTCAGCTTTATCTCAGCTACAACGCGTTAAGTGATGGCGGTGACCAGCGATCAGCGCACTACGCGACTTTCCAATCGTGGTTGAAAGAACGCTATGCCGAATATGGCAAAACCGAGACCTACTTCCGGTAATTGCTAAGGCTACCTGCTAATCATTTCGACGTTGGAATCTCCAAGAATTAACCAATGTCATGCAGGTGCTACTCATCATCTGCCTCGGGACTGCGAGATTTTGGAATCATTGTGAATCAGGATCAGACACTTCTTCCCGGACCACGGTCGATTCTGGTCAGGCACACTTACGCTGGCATGGCGCTGGTCATCGCTGCTGCCGCTATGGTCGCCACATTTCCTGCCCGCACTCATGGCCTGGGTTTGATTACCGAGCGAGTGATTCAGGATACTTCGCTAGAACTGAATCACCTTTCGACGGCGCGTGTCAATTTCTTTGCCACCATTCTGGGGGCAGCCTTTGGGATTGCCAGTGGCTGGCTGATGGATCGCATTGGTACGCGCTGGGTCCTGACAGCCAGTCTCTTTCTCCTTGCCGCCTCAACCTGGTGGTTATCCAATATCAATGGTTTCTGGGCATTCGCTATCGTGTTGACGCTCAGCCGTGGATTTGGGCAGACCATCCTTTCTTCGGCAAGTTTGACACTCGTAGGGAAGTGGTATCACCGCCGAATTACCCAGGCGATGGCTATCTATACCGTGCTGATGGGGGTCGGTTTTGCGGCTGCGTTCTATGTTGCTGGTGGTCAAATGGAAAGCGACTGGAGAGTCCTTTGGGCCCAGGTTGCCATGTGGGTAGCTGGGTGTGGCTTGGCTTCACTCATGCTACTTCGTCGAGAGCCATCTGCGGCTGAACTTGAATCGATAGTTGCGCCCAATTCGCGGATCGAGAACATCGATCGCACGGTTTCGCCGGAAGACTCATGGACATTGAAAGAAGCGATATCGACTCAATCTTTCTGGCTGCTGGCAATTGCCAGTTCATTTTATGGCTTGATTACATCGGGAACATCGCTATTCAATCATTCGATTCTCATAGAACGTGGCTATTCCTATGATGACTATCGCTCAATGATGACCTTCTCATTCATATGCGGCCTCATAACAAATCTCTGTGCTGGTTTTGCGGGACTGGTGATATCGCTGGAGAAACTCATGGCCTTCGCCATGTTTCTGATGGCTGTCACCCTCGGGGCTTATCCGTTCTTAGAGACCAGGCAACATCTCATGTTTTACGCCATCGGGATGTCGGTTTCCGGAGGGATTGTGACTGTCATTTTCTTCACTGCCTGGCGAAAGCGATTCGGCTCATTACATCTTGGTTCGATCCAGACTTTTGCTCAAGTCTGTACAGTATTAGCATCTGCCATTGGGCCGGAATATTTCCAAAGGAGCAACTTCCATTTGGGTACATATACCTATAGTTTTATCATTGCAGCAATTATTGCCATGGCCCTCTCACTTTGGGCCACGGTTGTGACCATTCCCCAACGGGTACAGACTCTCTGAGGGATTATTTCTCACTTGAGAATTGTGACTTTCGTAGATCGACGGTTGCTAAAGGCGAAATAATGACAGACCTGATGAACCGATTTCATCTTTCGCTCAATGTCGGCGATCTCCATCGCTCAGTCGATTTTTTTCGCAACTTGCTGGGGCATCCACCGGCTAAATGCCGGGAAG
>JAIXUU010000141.1 GCA_027483405.1 Planctomyces sp.
CTCGGGCTCACTTATCGGGTGGATTCACTCAGATGACGGAACTCGTTGAACCGCAGGTACTCCCAATGACGGTAAATCGGCGATTCTTTGACCAGCACGCTATGCGGGCCCTGAGCGGCAACTCGGCCTTGCCCCAGCACAATAATCTCATCGACGCGCTTGAGTGTGGCCAACCGCTGTGGCAGAAAGATCACAGTTCGTCCAGAGGTGATCCGGTCGTAAGTATCATCGAGCAAGGCTTTCGTATCGTCATCGAGAGCCGCTTCAGGTTCTTCGATGATCAATAATGCCGGGCGTCGCACCAGTGCTCGCGCCAGAGCCAGTTGAAAGATCTGGCCTTCGCTGAGTTGATGATCGCGCGGATCGAGCACGGTTTCATAACCATTCATCAACCCGACGATGAACTGATGAGCGTGAGCTTCTTTGGCGGCATCTGTGCATTGCTGGAGTGTGAATTCTCCACCGGCGGCAATGTTATCCAGGATTGTGCCCGGGAAGACCGCTGCGTTCGAAGTCACAAAGATGATTTCTGAACGCAAAGATTCCAAAGTCGCCCAGGCGACATCTTCGCCATCAATCAGCACTCGCCCCGATTTCAATTCAATGAATCGAGGAATGGCCATGGCCACAGCCCGGGCATCCAGCTCGTCAATTCCCACCAGGGCATACTTGTGATTGGCATCGATAATCAAATCGAGCTTGTCGAGAAGTTCCTGATCGGAATTCGGGGCTTTATAGGTCGCCTGATCGATTTGCAGCCGCTTGCTCAGCGGATTCAGGAATCTGGCACCCACAGCCTGGCTGACCTGAGGAATCTGATCCAGGTACTGAAAGATATGTGTCGAGATCTCCGCCGCCTGTCGACGAATCCCCGGGACACGGGCAAGCTCCCGCGCGGCAGACATGAGTGCCGCTGCTGCCGAGAGAAAGACCAGCACATCTGCCAGAGAAAGTAATGGGGAATCGATGGCCAGCTGCACCAGCGTGATGAACAGCAGGAAGACCATCACCGCGACAACCGCCATGTAAACGAAAATCCTCAGCCACAGTGCGTCATCCTGAACGCGGGCTTTGAGTTTCATGTTCTGAGTGTATCGATCCAGATGGTTTAAAAACGCTTCCTGCTCACTCTGTTCGAGCCCGTAACTGCGAATGAGCTGAGAACGATTGAGACCATCGGCCATCACCTGCAGTTCATGATTTCCACGATCCGCAGCCAGTCGCCTCGCGGATTGGGCACGAGCATTACCCTGTGAAAGGAGATACCAGCACAAAGCTAAAGGTGGTAACCATTCAATCGTCAATAGTGGATTGATCAGAAGCAATGCGGCCAGCATGACCACGATCTCCACCGGCAGTCGCAAGGTTCGATCGATGTACTCGAACAGCAGATTCTGCAGGCTTTCAATTTCCTGGACGAAAATCCGACGAGCCCTTTGTGTTGTGTGGCCTTCGATATCCTCCACGCCCAATCGCAGGTTGGCGCGGTAGATATTCCTCCGCATCTGGGCACTCATTTCGAGAGCGGCTTTGCGGGCACTGAGTTTCACTTGTCCGATACAACCCATGCGCAGCAGAGTCAGGACAGCACCACTGAGTAACAGCGTCACCAGCGCGGGGACTGTCGATTGAAGGGTCATGATCGACTGATAGCACCAGGCCAGAGCCGGGCCATACCAGTAGTTTCGACGATTCCAGACAGTGGGCAGAATTCCGGTGTCATCACGGATAATCGGAATCAGTGGTGGAGGAGAGGCCGAAGGATTGAGCGTCATATCGAAAGGGGGCAGCTCTGAGATCGCCTTGAATTCTGGAGGAATCAGCCGCTCACCAGCCAGCTTTTCCAGTTGCTTGGCAGCCGGGCCATCGAGTTCCAGAAACAGCTTTCCGTGATGAATGCACAAACCCAGGATTAATCCTGCCACAGCGACCAGCAGCAGGGTGAGCACGGCCGATGCCAGCGACCAGAATAAACCGGATCGAGCCGCACCTCGAAACAGATCTCGGTTCGCAAAAGCACGTTCAAATGGCCCGGGGGCAGCATTACTCAAAATACGTCTCTTGTCTTGAGAGAGTTCATCCAGATCGGCCAATCGATCGACGCGGTATTCTATTACAGCACGCACATCGGGGCGTCGCCAGACCACACTCGCAAAATCACTCGCCTGTTGACCTTATCCACGCAGTGCAATCCCATTGAGCACTACAACTGAACCCCTTAACGCAGGCAATTCCTCTGGCATAACTCCGCAGGCTTAACGCAGCTTCCTGCTCAGCGTGAAGTGTTCGCTGAACGAACAACAACACATCGAAATCGCGACTTACGTCTTTGATCAACCATTAAATGGCTTCCCCAAATTCAAGGCGTCGTGATGTCGCAAGTTCTGGATTCCTGAGTCGATTTGCAAATTTTTTTGACACACGCCAACCATGTCCTATGTTTCCAACATGCAAACAACGCCGCAGCAATCAACGAGCTGACGAGGCGATAACCGACTACGAAAGAACGCGGCAAGGAGGAGCTAGGAGCTTCGAGGGGACCTTGCCGCGTTCTCCGTTTTCATGATGTCCAAACGTCATTACCGACGGCCTGCCATCAACCTGCAGATCCATCATTTTCACGCAGTCGCTCACTATGGATTCAGCCAAACCCCCATCACTCAAGCTTCAGATGACCGCACGAAACGGCTTCTCACTGATGGAAGCCCTCGTCTCTGTCACTGTCACGACCATGGCTTGTGCAGCCCTTGTGCAGGTGGTTTACGGATTGGGGCAAGCCTCTTCCAGTGCCATCTCGACCACTGTCGCTCGAGGAATCTGTCAACAACTGATGGATGAAATCTCGCTCGCGAGGTTCCCTCTTCTGGCCGACTCCCGGCCCACGGTGCGAACGATGGGAACTGTGCCCAGTCGTTTGGAATTCAACGATCTTGACGACTATGCCGGTTACATTCAGTCTCCACCGGCAGATCGAAACGGACGACTCTTAGGTCACCTAGCACTGAATCCATCGGCAACATTCATCGATAACGGCTCTTCATCGCCAGATCTTCCAGCAATGAACCGCTTTGTGCAGGAAGTCGTTGTTGAACGAGTCCAACAGGGGACAGGTTCGACCTGGCCAGTGGCGACCAGTGAGACAGGCTTCCGCCGGGTGACAGTCCGTGTGCGAGAACTGGCAGCACCTCTTGCCATCTCAGAAACCGGCTCCACACCAAGCGGGCCTTTGCCACAAAGTTTAGCGAACGCCCCGATCATAACTCAAAGTGTGAGGATCATGGCTTATGTTCCTCCCGCCCCCTGATCTCACTGTGCGGAAAAATTGTGGCTGGCTTCCGGGAACCCGTTCGTTCTCTACTCAGCGAGCCCGTCGTTTTGGAGGATTTACTCTTCCCGAACTGCTGGTTTCGATGATGATTTTTTCACTGCTCAGTGCTGTGATTGGATCACTTTCGCTGGCAGTTCATACGGCTTGGACGTTCAGCGAATCGATGGAAAGGGCACGACACGAATCCGATGCCTTCCATCAGCGTTTGAACTGGATGATTCGACAAACCGCCACCTATCGCGATTCATCGGGAGTCAGGCAACCCGGAATTTTTGTCATCGAGCAATGGAGTTCCGCAGGACTATCCGCAAACTCTTCAGGCGATCTGCTGGTCCTGTGGAGTGGTGGTTCGAATGGCAATCTGGCGGGGGGTGACTTTCCCAATCGAACACCGCTGTTGAGTGAACTGGTGGTCTACACCTGGGATGCCGCTCCTGCTCCAGTCCTCGAATCCCAGTCGGAAAGCTCTCCTTTACAAACCACTGCCCGCCGGTTGGTGGAAGTTACGTTCCCTGAGGATTCTCAGACAGTGTCATTTGATGCTGCCAACTTTGCAGCCACTATTCGTGAAGCTGTCCTGTCACCCGCTGCGCGAAGGCTGCCGATCATCACTCGACTGGCCATCACTCATTTGGAGTCGACTGGCAATCCGAGTGCACCCTCTTTTCGTGGAGCGATTCGCTTTCAACTTCGGCAATCTCCCTCGCCCAATGAACTGGCGTCGGCAGTGCGAGGCAGCCAGGCCTGGAAAGAACTTCCGTGGTATGGAGGGTTCTGTTCCAACTCAGCGGGTCAACGTGTCAGCCACATCTCGTGGCAGATCGCGATGGATCCGCATGCGTCTTCCGCGGTTTCGCTGGCATCTGGGGGTACGAACAGTGCCTCGACTGGACTGTTGTCTGGAAGTCAGGGAGTGAATTTGTTTGTGGGTTCTGCTCTCAAAAGTTGGCTTCATGAAGGGAGTTAACCCGATGAGAGTGAGACAAATTCTTCGATCGATGGGCCGTCATGGGGAAGTGCCGGGCATTCAGCGTGCCCGCAAGGGTGCAGCACTTTTGCTGGTGGTCGTTGCACTGGGGTTAACTTGTGCGGTGACATTGGCTTTTCTGGAAACCCAGGCGATCTCGACCCGTGTGACGAATAACTCGATTGGGAACCGACATGCGGAAGATGCTGCAGAGACGGCCGCCCGCCTGACTTTGCGACAAATGCACTCTGCCAGTTGGGCGGGGGTTAATCAGTCACTATCGGGTCAGTTGTGGCAAACATCCGAAGGGACAGCCAGTTATGAAGCGACCTTTCATCCCATCACGGTCACAGCCTCGACACTCTCACAACTGCTGCGTGTGGAAGTTCGCTGCACAGGACGCTTCACGCCGGCTGTGACTAGTTCCATCCCCTCGCAAAAGACAATTCGAATGATTGTCGAAATGCGTCCTCGGGTGGAACTTCCGGGTACCAGCACCAACCTGCCTGCCGATTGGAATCCGCCTTCGAATGAGTCGATCAGCACCAGACCTTATTCGCTGACTTTGGCCTCCAACTCCAACAGTGCTCTCGTCGTTGACCCCAGTAATCGTGTCGAAGGCCCTTTGTGGCTTAGAGGACGACCGGTGATTTTTGGCGATCCCTTGTGGTCAACCTCCACGCGGCAAATCTATCTGCAGCATCTGGCTCAGGATTATGGCGCACTAAGCGATATCGAGAAATTCCCGCATCCGTTTGCCCAGAAGTTTGTTTTCTCGAACTCTGGTTCTGCCAACAATTCAACTGTGGCGGAAAGCCTTGCATTACTGGGTGTGCCAGTCGAGATCAGTTCGACTCATCCACCGACGCCGACATTTTCCATTTCATCGTGGAGCCAGTATCGCCTGTATGACAAAGGGTTTGTCTACAACGCACAGACGCTGGGAAGTTCCATTTCCTGGAGTGAATTACGGCCCACGCCTGCCAATCCTTTAGGCATTTATATTCGACAGGGCGATCTTCGAATTCAGGGGAACACCACGATCGTGGGGACGTTGATCGCCACTGGCCGAATCACCATCGAGGGCACTAACAATATCATCGTTCCTGTCCGGCTGACGGACTTGCTGCCAGCCGATCTTCGAAGCAGTGCTCTTTCGACGACATTGCCAACCATGATGGCGCAGTTTATCGAATTCGACCGCGAATGCTTTTGCCATGTGGAAGGTTTCGTCCAGGCGACAAGAACGATTACTGGTGCCGGTGCCTCGTGGAGACTTCGCACGAACAGCACAGCCATGGGCCTCACGGGAACTCTGGCGACTGCTTCCGTCAGTACTCAGCCATTTTCCTCGATTCGAATTGATGATGACGTGAACTTCGACGCCATCAATCAGGGTTGGCGACATCAGATTACGTTATTCACGGGCGGGACAGGTCGTACTCTGCCGATCGTTTCAGTCGATAAGCACGCCCGAAGAATCACGGTCGCCGGCCAGGTCACCACAACGGGCCCAGTCGCATGGAGGATGTCTCGTACTCCTCAGGCGGAAGTCCGTATTCTCGGCAGGCTCTGGGGCGATACGGCGAACTTCAATCGTGCCTCGCATTGGGATGTCAGCTCGTTGAGCTGGACGCTCCTCAGGACTCAATGGGAACAGACCAACAGCCTGCTGGCTGCTACTGGTCAAGCAGAAATGAATTTGACCCGATGGCTCGCCAACTCGGCAAATGTCAATTGGTTAGGAAGTTACCAGGCGACTTTCGCACAGAACATCGAACCCACACTTCATCTGCATGATCTCCCTGTTGTGAATGAAGTGACATCACTTCCGATGCTGCGAGCCTCGACGATCACTCCACCAGGTGGTGTGGTCACAGGCCTGGGGACGCCGGGTTATCAGTGGCTGGTCATTTCACGGGAGATCCTCCCATGAGAAATACCTGCTCTTCAGCACCTGCCCGAAAAGCCTATACAGTTGTGGAATTGCTAATCGTGATTGTGATTGTCGGGATTCTGGCCTCTGTGGGGATTTCTGCCATGGAGTCGTGGGGAGAGCAAATGCTGCCGGTGGCAGCCCGTCGGCTGGCGGCTGATCTTCGTCTGGCCCGACAGCTGGCGATTGATCAGAACACGACTTATGAAGTTCAGTTCGATCTGACAGGCCAAAGTTATCGAATCGTCCATACCGGCACGGCGACAGTCCCTCTGCTGGTCGATCCACTGGCTCCGCCGGGAAGTTCGCAGAGTGGTTATGTGGTGCCGATGGCCCGATATCAGAGCCGATCGTCACAGGCGGCTGGAGTGCGCTTCAAGTCCGTCAAGGTTCCTGTAGAAAACCGGACTGTAACGAATATTCCGTTCGCATCGACTGGAAGCACGGGGCCGACTCGAAGTGCCGATACAGAGATCACGCTCATTCATGGAAGCGGTGCATCCGAAACGAGTCTGATCCTGACTGTCTCGTGGCAAACAGGGCAGGTCTGGATGCCTTAACAGGATCTCCCATCCATGTGGTATGGCAAATCGACCCAATATTCACCTGTCGGACTGCTTCTGCAGGCAGGGTCGGTGCGTGCCATTCAACTGGATCGATCAGGGCGAGTTTGCGGCGCTGCGGTGGAAAATCTGGCCAGCCAAACGTCAGATTCTCCACTCGATTATGAACGGGCCGTCATTGCCATTCTCAAACGCTGGTGGAGAAATCGACTCTTCCGTGGCTGGCAGGTGGTGCTGGGAATTCCTTCGCACGAATTGTGGATACATAATGCTCGACTGCCACAGGTTCCCAGCGAAGAGTTGCCACAGGTTGCCCGTTTCGAAGCCGAAGAACGATTGCCTTATGCCGTCGATGAGGCGGAGTTGCGATTAATCGTAGCAGGTGATGTCAAGCAGGATGGAGTTTCCAAACACGAAGTGATTCTATTGGCTTGCCGAAAGACGGCCATCCAGCAGCAGATCGAGATTTGCGAGAGAGCGGGCCTGGTACCACAGGCGATTGATACGGAATCCCACGCCTTGATTCGGTTTCAACGGGCGGTGGACACCTCCGAGAAACGAACTGTCTTTCTCCATCTCGGAGAAAAACTTTCGACCGTCATCTTCGCGGAAGGCGAACGAATCCTGTTCCTCAAGTACATCCTTGTCGGAAACTATCAGTTTGACCGGGCGATTGCCGAAGAACTCGAACTCACCGAATTGGAAGCGAGGCAACTTAGAACATCGGTCAGCCATGCGGAAGAACTCAATGCCGAGGACGATGTGCATCGCTCGGTGATTGATGCCATTCGGTCGCTCCTGGAAACTGTGACCAACGAAGTCGAGATGTGCCTGAGATATTGCAAAGTCACATTTCGAGGCCGACCAGCGGGACAGCTCTGGTTGAGTGGCGAAGGTGTTTCGAGTTGGCTGGCGGATTATCTGGGCGACCGGTTTGGTATGCCAGTGACCTTATGCCGGGATACTCAGCCTGAAACCCATTTGACGGAATCATTGGCCGATCAACTGCCTCGCCATATCGGACAAATTGTCCATCAATCCAATTCGACGCCACATGGCCGGAGTATTTATCCGGATGGTGCGTGGGTGGTAGCTTTGGGTTTAGCCTTGCGACAGTTTTCTCTGACGACCAACTTGTACCAATTGGCTCCATCGGTCAGGCCGAAAAATCACCAATTGGCTGCCGTACTTGCAGGTGAAGCCAGCGATGCCATGACTCCTTCAGCAGGTGAGCCTCCCGCAGGAGTGCCGCATGACTGAGATTGATTTTCTCCCTGCGGGATATCATCGCGATCGAGAAAAAAAGCTGCGCCGTCGTTGGCATCGCGTGGTTTCCATCGTGTTTGCCGGGCTGGTTATCGCCGGTACAGTCGGCCAATGGTCACGAGTTTCGCGAGATCGGACACGACTGCTGCATTTGCAGAGTTCCGTTGCCACGGCCAGAGCGGGCGTGCCATAAGCGGCTCCTCTTCAGGTGGAACTCGACCGGCTGATTGAGCATGAGCGGGTGATCAAAGTTCTCGAACAGGATCATTCACTGGCCAGCATTCTCGATGAGGTCAATGGGCTCAGACCACAAGGTGTCTCACTGAGCGAAATCCATTGGCAGAACCCCGTGAGCACAACGGGTAGCAGTGCCAGCAGCAACTCGGGCAATTCTGGCCGCTCGTCGGCGACGTCACAGAATTCACAGCGTCCTGAAAGCCTCTTGGCACCCGGGGAGTTACTGAATCGCACATTGGCAGAACTTGTCCAGAGACAGCCCACCTTGCAGTTGATCGGGTTAGCCCCGGATCATCTGGCCATGGCCAATTATCTAAACGCTCTGGAAGCGTCGAACAACTTTGTTGAAGTCCGTCTGGAACTGAGCCAGGTGCAAAAGCTGAATGATCTGGAGCTACAGCAATTTCAGATCCTGCTGAAACTGAGGCCCTTGGGGCAATTTTTGACAGATGCCAAGGATCTCTCTTTCGAAAAACATCCTGCCCGCGAAGCAAAACCTGTCGAACGAATCGTGCCTGCTCCGCGACCTGACTTTACAAATGAACACGAGATTGCGAGAGAGATTCTGCCTCATCAGACAGCCGAACAATCGAAGCTTAACAAATCGACGAAAAACTAATGGATCATGGTTCGCAAATTGAGGCTTGATGATATCTGCCGGCATGCTTGCAAGCATGCTTTCTCAGAGCTGCAAGCATGGCACCTGATGCTTTGAAAACCTGGATCGACATAATGCACGATTCTCGAACATTTGAACTGGCGCGAACCGGCGGATTGCTTCTGGCAATGACGCTCGCCTACCTGTTCTTCGTGCATCGACCGGCTGAAAACGAATGCCGACGTCTGGAGCAGCAGATTCAAGCCCAGCATCTCGAATTGCAGCACATCCCCGTTCAGTTAGCGGAAGTGGAACATCTTCGCGCAGAGATTCGCCAGCGGTTGCAAGCCAATCCAAAACCTGTCGAAACCAGTGGTATCACAACGAAGATTCTCAAATCGATCAGCCAACTGGCACATACCCATCAGCTATCGATCGATCGACTCGAACCACTGGCACCACAAGATTTGAGCACACATCAGGTGGCCTCAGTGCGTGTGCAACTTTCGGGAGAATATGATCACTGGAATCTGCTCCTCCAGGAACTTGATAACTCTCCTGATGAATTCGAGATTCTCGAGATTCGACTCTCCATGAATGATGCTCGAAGTTCCGGGAGGAATCGCTCGGCTAAGAACAGCGAGAGTTCACCGATGATTCATCGCATGTCCTCAGGAAGTGACTCTCGACCCGAAGCTCGATTGATCGCGCTGGCTGGAAGTCGATTGTCGAGTTCGCCTCATACTTCCATCTCGGGTGAGATGCATATTGCCCGTCGTCTGCTTCCCGAAATGCCAGCTGCAAATCTGAATACACCGGGCAAGAAATAACTGCTTCAGGTGATCATCGACCACACGCAGAATCTGCCGATTTCGAGCCATCTCGCAACCACGATTGAGGATCTGAACCCTTTGCGACGACTTTTCTGATTTTGGCGAAAGTTCGGTCGTCGTTTGGCCGATGGTTGCGATAAGTATGCCTGCGCAGCGATGCGCACCCACGCCCATCATCTCTCCACCGAATCACCTTTCCCTTCCCACTGGATGCCTGCCAGCTCCATTCCCTTCGCTGGTTTCACCAGGTGAGCCTGATGTCTGCCAAGACCATCTCTCAAAAACTGCTGGCGGATTTGAAAACGAGTTGGCCGAAAACGGCCATGCTTCTGGGCTTGCTGGGAGTCGGGTTCTGGATCTGGACACCCATGTTGCTCAAGTCGCTCGGGAAGGGGAATCCCGTTCGACCAGAGAATGCGGCTGCTTCCGTCAATACAGCCACTGTTTCGCCAACGCCTCCCACAACGAGTTCCATTGCTCCCGGCAAAGGTTCAGATATGCCAGCCGGTGCTCCCGAGGTTGATTGGCCTACCTGGGAAGAACTTCTGGCGCGCGACCCGCTGGCAGGGAAAGGGCTTTCGAAGACCAGTGCGAATCCTTTTCTGAGAACATTGGACAACGACCCTCTCTTCCCACTCTTTGAACCAGAACCGATCCCTCAAGTCGTTCGTCAGGATCATGACTCCGGGCAGACGACACCCATCGAGAAAGTGGAAGCTGCTCCAAGGCCCCCACTGGAACTGCAGTCGACCGTTGTGGGAAGTCAGCGTCGGGCTGCCCTGATCAATTCCCGTCTGGTTCTTGAAGGTAAAACATTCACGATTGCCGGCATCAAGCTGCGTCTCGTGCATGTTGAACCTCAACGAGTCATTGTCGAAGATGCCCAGGGCCCCTTTGAAGTGAAACTCACGCGGTCTGTGCAGGTTGTTGTGGGGCATGACACCACCAGCGATGAACTTCCGCTCGAAGACTATCCCGCACTCCCTGAACTTTGACCAATCCGTCACTCTTTCCCTGTATTGATTTCAAGTCACCTGCCGCCAGCCAGCTCGGCAAAATTCCTGAGAACCTTCGCCACGTCACGGAAGACGTTATGCCAACATCATCATTAAATACGGCATTTCGCGCCATGGCTTTGGGTTTCGCCCTGCCGGCAACACTCTTTGTCGGATCGGAATTCTGGCCTGCGGAATGGAAATCGACTCCTGTGGTTCGAGGTAGCACAGCCGCAACCCGCAGCACTGCGCAGTTCCCTCAGACGGACGTGCCGCCGACTTCAGAGACTCGTTCTGAGTCGGATACTCGCTCGACTCCAGCGACGACATCTCCAAAGGTGGTCTCGCTCTCGAATGTCAAACCGTCCGTGGGACAAACAACTGCTGGAAATCGGCTCAGTTCACCGACTCAGTCGAGCATCTCCCGCCCGGTACAGTTTTCGAGGAACATACCCACAGTTCCAGAACCTCACGATCTTCCCGAAGTTGATGCTGAGGATCTTCCCGTCATCAGTTTCCATACGCTTCCCGTGGATGAGCCGCCTTTGCGCCAACCCCATGCCAGCAAGTCCTCACCACCGGCAAA
>JAIXUU010000012.1 GCA_027483405.1 Planctomyces sp.
GAGCCTGCCTCACATCACGCCCAGAGTCCGGCTGTCATATCTGGTTTGGATACCACCGACCTTTCCCATCGCCATTGTCGCGTATTTATGGCTCAAATTGCGGGGAGTTCGCTATGTGGCCACATCCTCGGGTATGGCCATTGAATCCATACTCACACGGCATATCGTAACACAGATCCCCTGGAATGAAGTCACTGAAATCCAGGTCGATCCAGCGAGCTTTCAGTCGTTTTATCGATCCAGCGATATCATCATCCGGTCACGAGCGACTGCAGAGCCACTTCGATTGCACGCCGTCCCTTTTGCGAACCGTTTCAGTCAATTATTGCAGGAAGCGTATCGGGCCGATCAGGCCACAGCACGGGCACAAGCGCAGATCTCAAACCGAGCGAGAGCCCGGCAACTGGCGTCCACCATACCACCACAACAGTGAGAAAACGCTCAAAGCAACGGCTGCCATCATCCAACGGTGTCTCACAGGGTGGCTTCTTAGCCAATGAATGGCAGTCTCCACCAATCGAGCCTGGCTCGATTCTGGTTGATTGGTTGACTCCGCTAAAAGGCTTGGCTTTTCCCTGTTTGACTGTTCGTGAGTTTGCGCCACGACCTGTGATGCCCAGGCCCGATTCGCTGCGGATGAAGTCACTACCGGCTCGCTCAACGGCTGCGCATTGACAACGGTGCGGTTCGTCGAATCTGCCGTGCTGGCCGCAACAGCGACAACGCTGAGAGGTGATCGAGGTTCCCGATCTCCTTCAGGACGCAAGGCGGCATATTGATCACCAGCAATTGAACTTCCAGAGACCTCGTGGCTTGAGGGAACTGCCGTCGGAGTGATCTGACGCGAATTCGATGTGAGGGTAATCGTGCCTTGGGCAACCTGATCAACTTGCCTGGCTTGGCTGTTGATCAAGCCGGGAGCGTCCAGAATTCTTTGTCGCAGATCACGAGTGGCGGCTGCAGCCATTTCGACCTGCATACGCAATAAAGGATCCAGTCGAGCCGGCTGGTGAATGTCCATCGGAGTGATCTCACGCCAACCGGGCAATTGTGCTTCGCCGACCACTTCTCGCAAGCTCACCACCTCGGCTTGAACCTGGGGCTGTGTCGGACCTGTGCGAGAGGTGACTTTTGAGCTGGAGCCAGCAGACGTTTCCTGATCAACCGTTGACGTTCCAAAATCCACAGAAACACGGGCTTCCTGCTCTTCGACAGGCTCTGCAGCCAAGGCCCATGCGGGAAGATCGTGGGCAGTCGGTAAATCTTTTTGAACTGGCTTCGAGCTGGCTTTCTCCAATTTGGCAGCCACTCGTTCAGGCTGTTCGCTCTGGAAATCCATAGAGCGAGATGTGCTGGTCGATGGCGCGTCACTTGGGGAATTTTTGTGAGTCACCGCAGAGTTCTGATTCAGCGACTTCAAATTCTCTGCCAGAGGTGCTGTTTTCTCTTCAGCGGCCATGGAAGCCTCAGCCAGTCGTTCGCCATTGCCTTGTGCCGGTTGAACATCCTGTGCCCAATCAAGGAGATCGGTGGCAGACTGTTCTGTTTTCGCTGGGAAATTTTCCGGCTGAGACCGAGTGACCATTGTCTTCGAACTTACAGCAGAACTGGAGATCGACTCCATCACAGGAGCGGTCGATTGCAATAACAGATTCCCTGTACGCAAGCCCTGATCGGCATCGATCTCAGCGTTTGGCACAACGGCGGCTTTGTCTGCAAAGTCCTCGCTTTTACTCGATGTTGCGACTTGAGTTTCGCGAGGAACCTCACTGGTTTTAACGGACACTGCAGTTGTTGCAGGTTCAGTTGTGGCTTTCTCTGAGTTTGTTTTCCCTGCATCGGGAGAAGTCTTGGGAGTCGCTGCTAACTGAGGTGACTTCGAGGCTTCTTGAACAGGTAGAGACTTGTTTTTTTCTTCCAGTTGGCGAGTGATTTCCACGACAAAGCGGGAAGCCGTTCCTTCCAGTTCATTGGGTTTCCCGGCGACCTGCTGAGAGGCTTTGGCGAGCTTTTCAGCTCTTTGAGCCAGCCTCAAGGCTGTCGAGAGATCTCCCTTCTGATAAGCCGCGTGGGCATCCAGAAGGAGATTGCGAATGCCGGCATTCAAGCTCCCTGCGTCAGGAGGTGGAGCTTGGGGATGATCTTTGGGCTTCGAGACTTCTTCATTTTTCCGCGACCAGGGCCAGATCCCGGCCTCTGCCGAAGATGTTCCATCGAATCCCACCATTAACCCTGCGAGCAGCATGACGAAGCCTGCGTGCAAAGGCATGAATCGCGTTTTTTCGGAATGGGGGAACGATGGTGAACTTCGCCTGATGTTCAATTCGGACATGACGCGTCTCCTCAGCCGGACTACTCACTTCGTGAAATCGAGCCGGACTGGCAGACAGGTTGAGATAAAAGAGCTTTCGGTAGAGCTGGAATGTTGGGAGTATTTGTTACCAGCCGTGAATTCAACCTAAACCTCCCAGAGTTAAGAACACTCAGAAGTGGCCCCCTGTACACAATCGCGGAAGATTGACTGTCACGATGGATTCAAACCGAGGAAATCATTACGATCTGTGATTCTTGGCTGCACGATGACTCGTTGAGTGATTGGTGCGGCTTCATCGTTTTGAAAACTCGGGAGTGATACTCAATGGCCGGGCGTCGTTTGGATCAGCGTCGGATGGCGGAAGCCGCCGAAGCACGAGGGGTAGACGAAACCGCAGCACCCAAGAAGCGAGCGACCAAAAAGGCAGCCGCAACTCCTCGGGTGCGGAAGGTCAAGGAAAAAGTCCAGGCCCGCAAGCGATTATTGTGGGTGGTCTTTAATGGCAGCATGAAAGAAGAAGCCCGCTTCCCTTACGATCAGTACGCCGAGGCTGAAGAACGTCTGGAAGCACTTCGCCAGAAATCCAAGAAGCTCTATTTCATCCAGCCAGTGAAGGAACTGATTGGTGATGGTGCTCCGGTGGCTTCTGGCGCACTGGCGATTACAGACGATCCGGAACAGGCCGCTGCTCTGGAAGAACTGGAACTCGAAGACGAAGAAGAACTCGAACTGGAAGAAGACGAAGAGGAAGACGAAGAGGAGGAGGAAGAGGACGA
>JAIXUU010000459.1 GCA_027483405.1 Planctomyces sp.
GGAGCTATGTCAAACCCGTGCGTCCGACTGTCGTAGCCACGCAGCATCAGCCGGATCAATCGCCGGCGGTGATGGCGGGAGCGATTGATGAACTGGTGCAGCGAAAACTCAAAGAGTTGAATCTCAAACCCGCTCCGGAAGCTGATCGCGAAGCCTTGATTCGAAGGGTGAGTCTCGATTTAACCGGCCTGCCCCCCACACGCGAAGAAGTACAGGCGTTTCTTGAAGATACCTCTTCCAACGCCTACGAAAGGGTCGTCGATCGATTGCTGGCCAGTTCCGCTTACGGGGAACACTGGGCTCATCGCTGGCTCGATCTGGCACGATACGCCGATTCCGCCGGGTATGCCGATGATCCACCACGAACGATCTGGGCCTATCGCGATTATGTGATCGAATCGCTGAATCGCAATAAACCGTTCGATCAATTCACGATTGAGCAACTCGCGGGCGATCTGTTGCCCAACCCCACCCGGGAACAGCGCATCGCGACGGCATTTCATCGCAACACGCTGACCAACAACGAAGGGGGCACCAACGATGAAGAGTTCCGCACAGTGGCGGTGGTTGACCGTGTGAATACCACTTTCGCCGTCTGGATGGGGACGACGATGGCGTGTGCTCAATGCCACACTCACAAATACGATCCACTTTCACAGAAGGAATACTTCGAGTTCTACGCCCTGCTCAATAACACCGCCGATGCCGACCGCCGGGATGAATCTCCGCTGGAAAGCTGGTACACGCCCGAGCAGGAATCTGAGCGACAGCGTTTGAAAGATCTGATTGCCCGGCACGAAAGGGCACTTTCAACACTGCCAGAAAATCTTGTCGCCGAGTTTCAGGCCTGGGACACCGCTTTTCCTCGCACACTCCAGTGGCATGCTCTGATTCCCGAGAAGCTTTCACGGGAAAGTGGCTTGGAACTGGCCGTAAAAGCTGATGGCCGAATCGAAGCCCGTGAAGCGGCCCCGCAGGATGTCTATACATTGTCGATCCCAGCCAAAGCGGGCCAGTCGATCGGCGGCTTGCGATTGGAAACCATTCCCGATCCCGCCTTGCCTGGTGGTGGTGCGGGACATGGGGGCGGGAACTTTGTGATCTCCCGCATTGAAGCTCAATTTGAACCAGCCGACAGCACTCAGGCTCCACAGGCCCGTTATGTGCGGATTCGTTTACCGGGCGCGGGGAAGATGATTCACCTGGCTGAAGTGGAAGTCAAAGGCCGCAACGCTGCTGTTCCCGATACCAGTAATCTGGCTCTCAAGAAGCCCGCCCGGCAAAGTTCCACCGATTTTGGAGGCGATGCCGAAAGGGCCGTGGATGGCAACACCGCCGGAGACTTCTATCAGAATTCCGTCACACATACGGCTGTTTCACAAGATCCCTGGTGGGAGGTTGACCTGCAGCAAGTCTCCGAGATCGATGAAGTCGTTCTCTGGAACCGCACCGATGGATCTCTTGAACAGCGACTCGCTGGATATGTAGTCGAACTGTTGGGTGAGAATCGAGAAGTCGTTTTTTCTCAAGCTCCCGCGACAGTCCCTTCGCCACAGATCTCCATTTCTCCGCGTGGTGCCACCACGTTGCCAATTTCCGTGGCGGTAGCCGATTACTCACAAAAGGGTTTTTCTGCCGAGAGCCTGCTCTCTACGGGGCAAATTGATCCCAAACAAGGCTGGGCAGTCGGCGGGCAACATAAAAAACGTCATCAGTTAACGCTCTTGCCTCCAGAACCTTGGCAGGCACCGGGGGATGGCTGGTGGGTCATCACGATCCGTCAGCAATCCAGTCAGGCCAAACATCTCCTCGGGTCTTTCGAGATCAGCGCGACCTCCGATCCTCAGGTCACCGCATGGATGAAGTATCCCGCTGCGGCCCGCGAAATTCTCTCGAAAGCTGCCGATCAACGCACCGATGACGATCGTCAATTGCTCGTCAAAACGTTCCTCGAAGCGCACCCTGCGTTGGAACCAGTTCGCAAACAAAAAGCCGACGACGAAAAAGCTCTGGCCAACATCCGCCAGATCACAGTCCCGGTCTACAGCGAACTTCCCCAGGGCCAAACGCGAGAGACCCGAGTTCAACTCCGAGGGAACTACCTCGATCTGGGTGAACCTGTTTCGCCAGGCATACCGGCAGTCTTCATGTCGCAGGGTCATCAGCAGATCAACAACCGGCTGGAAATGGCCCGCTGGCTCGTGAGTGCAGACAATCCTCTCACTGCCCGTGTGATTGCCAATCGATACTGGGAAGATCTGTTTGGCGTGGGTCTGGTCTCAACCAGTGAAGAGTTCGGCTCACAAGGGGAACTTCCCAGCCACCCCGAACTTCTCGACTGGCTGGCGACAGAATTGCATCGTGTGAAGTGGGATCTGAAAGCCTTTATCAAAACCATTGTGATGAGCCAGACTTATCGGCAATCATCCCGCACAACCCAGGAAGCCTATCTGGCAGATCCCGAGAATCGCTGGCTCGCCCGCGGGCCCAGATTACGGCTCAGTGCCGAGATGGTGCGCGATCAGGCGTTGTTCGTCAGTGGCTTACTCTCGCGCAAGATGGGCGGGCCACCGGTTCGTCCTCCACAGCCGAAGCTGGGTCTGAATGCCGCTTTCGGTGGCAACACCGATTGGGAAACCAGCCAGGGTGAAGACCAGTACCGCCGGGCGATTTACACGCAATGGCGGCGGTCAAATCCTTATCCGTCGATGATTACCTTCGATGCTCCCACGCGGGAAGTTTGCAATCTCCGGCGGGTACGAACCAATACACCGCTGCAGGCTCTTGTCACTCTCAACGATCCGGTGATCATCGAAGCGTCACAGCATCTGGCGCGCCGCATGCTCAAGGAAGCTCCCGCCGATCTGGAGGGACAGATTGCGTGGATCTGGTCGACAGTTCTCTGCCGACAGCCCACGCAGGACGAAGCGAACAAAGTCAAACAGCTGTACGAATCGACTTTGCAGACATTCCAGCAGGATCTGCAGCAGGCCCGCCAACTGGCTGGAGATCCACAGATCGAAGAAAGCCAGGTCGCACAACGAGCGGCCTGGACGACAATTGCCAACGTGATTCTGAATCTGGATGAGGCGTTAATGAAACGGTGATGATTGAGGAGAGAAGGGCAGAAGGCAGGAAGAAGAGAAGCCAGAAAAGCGGCTCAAGAAGGTTCAAAAACAACCCTCGCCCGGTACTCCGGGAGAGGGTGGCCACAAGGCCGGGTGAGGGTCTGGCCGACGGATCACGCCAGCCGAACCACATCCCCCAGGCAGGCAAAGAGGCTGCGAAGTAACTCTTCCCACCCACCACCAACAACCAACAAAATTCCCATAAGGTTCCCACTATGTACCCTCACCCACTTTCCCAGTCCCATCTGGCACAGCAAACCCGACGGTACTTCCTCGGGCAGACCGGCCTTTCTTTAGGCAGCATGGCCCTGGCCAGTCAACTGGGAGGTCTATCTCAAACGGCGCTTGCGGCGGATGCCATCCCTGCCGCTGGCGGAGTTCCTGCCGGGATGGTCGTGAATCCGATGTCACCCAGGAAGCCCCATCATCAGGCCCGTGCCCAGCGGGTGATCTATATTCACCTGACGGGTTCGCCCCCTCATCTTGATCTCTACGACTACAAGCCAGAGCTGGTCAAGCGGACGGGGCAGGAGTGTCCTGATGAGTATCTGAAAGGCAAAACGTTCGCCTTTACTTCGGGCACTCCCAAGCTTCTCGGGACACCACGCCAGTTTGCTCAGTATGGCGAAGGAGGCGTCTGGCTGTCCGATGCGTTGCCTCACCTGCAGACAGTGGCCGATGAGCTGTGCATGCTCAAAGCCGTCACGACCGATCAGTTCAATCATGCCCCAGCCGAACTTTTGTTGCTGACCGGTTCGCCGCGTGCAGGCCGGCCTTCGCTCGGCTCTTGGGTCACCTACGGTTTAGGATCCGAAAGTGAGAATCTGCCCGGGTTCGTCGTGCTCATTTCCAGTGGTGTGCAGCCCAATGGTGGGAAGAGCAGTTTTGGCAGCGGATTTTTACCTTCGGTCTTTCAGGGAGTGCAGTGCCGGTCCAAAGGCGATCCTGTCCTCTATGTTTCCGATCCGGCAGGGATGGATCGCCAGCTTCGCCGGCAGACACTCGATACGCTACGTGATCTGAATCAGTTGCAGGCCCTCGAAGGAGGTCATCCCGAGACATTAACACGCATTGCGCAGTATGAGCTGGCCTTCCGGATGCAGGCTTCGGTCCCCGAGGTGATGGATATCTCCAAAGAACCCGCCGATGTCATTGAGGCCTATGGCGCCAAACCCGGCGAATCCTCTCTGGCCAATAACTGCCTGCTGGCCCGCCGCCTGGTTGAGCAGGGAGTCCGTTTTGTGCAGCTCTTCGACTGGGGTTGGGATTTCCACGGCACAGGCCCCGGCGAAGATATTCGTGATGGGCTCACCAACAAATGCCGCTCGATGGATAAGCCGATAGCCGCTCTGCTGAAGGATCTTCGTCAGCGGGGCATGCTGGATGACACACTGGTCATTTGCGGCGGCGAATTTGGTCGAACACCTTTCCGCGAAGGACGAACTTCGGGTGGTGGCATCCTCGGCCGCGATCATTATCCCGATTGCTTCACCATGTGGATGGCAGGTGGCGGCGTGAAGCGCAGCTTCTCGTATGGAGCCTCCGACGATCTAGGCTTCCGCGTGGCGGAAAACAAAATGCACATCCACGACGTGCAGGCAACCATCATGCACCTGCTCGGCTTTGACCATACAAAACTCGTCCATCGCTTCCAGGGTCGCGATTACCGCCTGACCGATGTCCACGGCGAAGTCATCCACCCCATCCTCGCCTGACCGGCATGGCCGGACCGGCATAGCCTAACCGCCATCGCCCGTGTAAATCTCCCATTGAGCGAGAGCAAATAGACCTCCAACTCCTTCTCCCGTTCTGATGGGAGAAGGCCGGGATGAGGGTGAGCTCTCGCGTAGTTAGTAATCAATCACCACACAACATTTACGTTTTAGGTCCCAGATAACCGGCTCTCGTAGTGTAAAGGCGACTCAGCAAGAAGGTGGGCAGGAAGTCATATTCATGATAACA
>JAIXUU010000410.1 GCA_027483405.1 Planctomyces sp.
CATCGGACAGAGGCGCATATTTACTTTTCTGCAGTGCCCGGACATAGAGCAGGATGGCCCAGCGGTCACGTTCGGGAATTTGATCACCATAGCCGGGCATCTTGCGGACACCGTTGCTGATCGAATGGAACATCCGCCCAATCGGTTGTTTACGTAAACCTTCGGAATGGAACGTAACAGGCTGAACCCAGGTTCCTTCGGCCAGTTCCATCGCACGGATTGTGACCAGTCCCTTGCCATCACCAACTAGGCCGTGCCATGTCGCACAGTAGATGTTGTAACGCTCCTGGCCACGCTTCATCAGCTCGGGAGTGACTTCCAGAGGAAAGTTCTCAATCCAGGGCAACTTGTCGAGAGGATCAGGAGGTGTCGCGGGAGCGCCTGGTGTGGCTGCTGCAGCACCGTCCTGATTGGCAACCAGATTGGTCATCGAGACGGTCGTGGCCGCCACTGCATTGAGACCGCCTGGTTTCAAGCCGCGGTAGAAAGCGTCATCAGCCTTCAACTCACCTTTAGCAATGGTCCCTTCCACCCACGGACGCATGGCTCGACCATCCTGCCACAATGTCGAGGTGGTTTGTGTTTTCTTCTTGGGCTGCGAAACCATATCAAAGATGACACGAATGCGTGGTTCACGCGAATAGGTCGAACGCTTCCAGGCGACCATCGAAACAGGGACCATGGCGAGAAGCAGGCCCAGAAAGACGGCTGTCCGGAATGCCCACGGCAGTGGGGCGGAAGCTTCTTTATGGCAAGTCTCGACGTATTCAGCACCCAGGCCCGTCAGCAGTTGAATCGTCTTTTCGCTTTTGTACTTCGGATCGCGAGCGTCGATACTGAGGAAGAACTTATCGTTGGTCACACGCTGGAAGCGAGTGCTCTGAAATAGCGGATGCGTGAAAAGAGGGAGACGGTTGAGTGCCAGCATACCGAGCAATGTCGTGATGGCTGCAAAGAGCACCATCAGTTCGAACATCACAGGTGCAGCAGACGGAATCGAAAAGAGCGGCTTACCGCTGATCAGGTAAGGGTACCACTCTTTGTTCGTGTAATAGATCAGCAGGGTGGCGGTGATAATCCCCAGGCCACCGGCAACGAAGGTAAACCAGGGCAGGCGAGTGAACTTGATCCCCATGGCGTCGTCGATCCCGTGAATCGGGAAGGGCGAGTGGGCGTCGAACTTCGTGTAGCCCTGCTGATAGACCTGACGGGCAGCTTTCACCAGTGCTTCTGGTGTCGAATATTCGGCCAGGACATAGGCGACGGGTTGTTTGGGATCAGCCGCCGGAGCCACACCCCGAACCGCTGCTTCACCCGTACCGGGAGAAGCTTCGTCATGGGGAGTAGATGTCACTGGGTTTGTTTCAGAGTGTGAATGGTCGGCCATAGCCTGCTTTACTTCAAATTTCGAGGAGATTCCGTTTGGTCAGATCCGGAGGGACCGTTCCAACTTCGCTCACAACCAGCACTGGAAGAAACCATAAAACTCAAATCGACTGATACACGTTCATCAGTGAGCCGCATCGTGCTCGTGATGACCTACGGCATGATTGTGCTGATGTACCACACCCTTTACTTCGGCCATGGCCACGATAGGCAGGAAGCGGCAGAAGAGCAGGAACAGTGTGGTGAACAGCCCGAAGCTGCCAATCAACGTGAGAATATCGACCCAGGTCGGGCTGTAATAACCCCAACTGGAAGGGAGGTAATCGCGGCTCAACGAGATCACCACAATCACGAAGCGTTCGAACCACATCCCGATGTTGACGAAAATCGAAACGATCCACATGACCAGCGGTGATGTTCGACACTTCTTAAACCAGAAGACCTGCGGGCTGATCACGTTACAGGCAATCATCGTCCAATAGGCCCAGGCATAGGGGCCGAACATACGGTTGGTGAAGGCAAACTGTTCATAAGGGTTACCGCCGTACCAGGCAATGAAGAATTCCATCGCGTAGGCATAACCCACGATGGTGCCCGTGGCGAGGATCACCTTGTTCATGTTCTCCATGTGGCGGAGAGTAATCAGATGTTCCAAGCCAAAGAGTGCGCGGGCGGGAACCAGCAATGTGACCACCATCCCGAAACCGCCGAAGATCGCACCTGCGACGAAGTAAGGGGGGAAGATCGTGGTGTGCCAGCCGGGAATTTGTGAGGTCGCGAAGTCGAATGACACCACCGTATGTACAGAGAGCACCAGCGGTGTGGCCAGAGCTGCCAGGAGCAGATAAGCCCGCTCATAGCGATGCCAGTGGCGAGCCGAGCCTGTCCAGCCGAGTGACAGCAGGCCGTAAAGATTGTACTTCCAGCGGGTTGTGGCTCGATCCCGGAAAGTGGCAAGATCGGGGATCATCCCCATGTACCAGAAGAGCAGCGAAACGGTGGCATAAGTCGAAACCGCGAAGACGTCCCACAGAAGTGGACTGCGGAATTGCGGCCAGATCGCATGCTGGTTCGGGCCATAAGGAATGAGATAGTAAATCACCCAGATACGTCCGACGTGAATCGTCGGGAACATCCCGGCACACACCACAGCAAAGATCGTCATCGCTTCGGCAGCACGGTTGATACTCGTACGCCAGTTCTGACGGAAGAGGAACAGAATGGCTGAAATCAGCGTTCCGGCGTGACCAATACCGACCCAGAACACGAAGTTGACAATATCCCACGCCCAGAAGACAGGCGAGTTGTTACCCCACACACCAATACCGGTGAAGAGGAGGTAAGTCACCATCAGCCCCAGCATCATCGTCAGCGAAGTCGAGATGGCAAAGGCCACATACCACGCCAGAGGTGGGTGGGGTGACTCGGCAGCGTAGCAGACCGAATCGGTAATCTCGGCATAACTGCTGTTCCGAGTCACCAGCTCAGAACGCCGACCCGGTGTCTCGATTGTGTTGTCGATATCAACAACATCGAGCATCGTGGGAGAAATTGCTGCCATAGTATCTCACGCTCAGTGCGGGGAAATAAGTCAGTGTGTTGGTATCAGTTCGAATCAGTACAAAATCAGCGGCTCTATCAATTAAACAGCTTTCAGTCATCCTGAAGCTGCCAGCTCAACTTCAGCTGTTAGCTCAACATGGTTCCCTTCAGGATGTCTTGGAGAGTGGCCTTGCGGGCCGCAGCTTCTTTCTTGGCTTCTTCGGGCTTCTTCGTCGCTGGCTTTTCGGGATGGTCATGATCGTCGTGCCCATCCTTGCCGTGCGCATGATCGCCGTGCTTGGCTTCACCGTGACCATGATCATCGTGGCCATGACTGCCGTGCCCACCATGAGCATGCTCAGAAGGTGGAGCGAGTTCCGGGTGGAGGTTGCGAATACGGGCCAGATACTTGGTGCGAGGTCTGGTATTGAGTTCTGCAAGAATCGCATAGGCTCGTGGCGAGTTGTGATTCTTGCTGACATTCCATTCGGGTTCACGAAGATCGCCGAACTCGATGGCTTTGGCGGGACAGGCCTGCTGACAGGCTGTCACAATCTCACCATCACGAATCTCACGCTGTTCGTTTTTGGCGACAATCTTGACGTGCTGAATCCGCTGGACGCAGTAGGTGCATTTTTCCATCACACCACGTTCACGAACGGTCACTTCCGGATTGAGAATGAGGAGCGTCAGGTCCTGACCATCGGCCTGAGCTGTCTCGTACTTCTTGTTGTAATCGAGGAAGTTAAAGCGGCGAACCTTGTAGGGGCAGTTGTTCGCACAGTAGCGAGTACCGACACAGCGGTTGTACGCCATGTCATTGAGCCCTTCGGGGCTGTGAGCCGTCGCTGCCACAGGGCAAACCTGCTCGCAGGGAGCGTTTTCACACTGCTGACAGGTGAGTGGCTGCATGACCATCTGCGGGTCGTTCTCGGGACCTTTGAAATAGCGGTCAATCCGCAGCCAGTGCATTTCGCGACCGCGGGCCACCTGATCGCGACCGACAATCGGCACGTTGTTTTCCGACTGGCAGGCAATCGTGCAGGCATTGCAGCCCACGCACTTCGAGAGATCAATCGACATCCCCCAGGCGCGGTTTTCCTTAGATAACTGCCAGGGTTGATCGGGCCAGAGCGAATCCAGCGGTGGAATGTGAACCACATGCTGGGCGAAGTCGGGATGAGACTTGTAGTCTTCCAGTGTCCCTTCCCGCACCAGTTTGCCCACTGTTTGAGCCACTTGTTTCATGCCACCCACATCAATGTTGTGGTGATCCTGAGTGGTGGCGAGCTTGTAGGTACGGCCCGTCTTGGCAACCTTGGCACCCACAACGAGGTTGGCACCGGCTGGCTTGATCGAGGCGGTATCGACACCCACAGGATCAACGTCAGCCGAGATCAACCCACCGACATGACCGGCGGCTGTGCGACCATACCCAATGGCGACTCCAATCGAATTGAGAGCCTGACCTGGGAGTAGATAAACAGGCAGATCAATCGAGGCTTTACCAATGCCCAGCGAAATGACCTCGCCATAGCCCACCTTGAGTGCTTTGGCAGTGTCAGGGCTGATGACGGCTGCGTTATCCCACGTGATTTTAGTGAGAGGATCGGGGGCTTCCTGCAACCAGCCATTGTTGGCAAACCGGCCATCAAACGTGCTGGTCGAGGGAACGAAGACCACTTCGATCTCACTGCTGGCACTGGCAGCTGGCTCTGGAAGCTCCAGACCTTCCTTGAGAGCGACTTCGACGACGGGAATCTCTTCTTCCTTGCGGAATCCATCATGAGCCAGCCGACGAAATTCTTCGGTAAAGCCAGCAGCGGGAAGAATGTTCTTCAGCGTGGCCCGCACAATATCCAGCGATACGACGTCGGCTTCGCCAGCGGTTTCAGCCAGCACTTCCAGATCGGACTTGGTGCTGAAAATCGGCGAGATCAGCGGCTGACGCAGCATCAACCGGCCATCCCACGACTTCAGATCAGCCCACGATTCCAACTGGTGCGAACGAGCCAGGTGCCAGGTACTGGCAAGTGAGGTCTCATCGACGTACTCACTCAAATGAATCCGGTGCTTTACCTTGGCATAAGCTTCCGCAAAGCCAATTTCTTTCGGGGCGGCATAGACCGGGTTACCACCCAGCACCAGAGCAATATCAACCTGACCAGCGGCCATCTCAGCCGTCAGGGCCTTCAGTTGCTCAGCTGATGAGGGAGCTGCCTGATCGCCCGTTGATGTGGGATCGGCGATAAAGCGAACGGTCTTGCCGATGTTGCCCAAAGTACCGTTGAGGCGGTGAGCGCGGGCCTGGACATCTTCGCCATGGAGCAGGCCGACCACGACCAGCGATTTCCCTTTGCTGGCCACGAGATCGCCAGCGGCAGCATGAATCCAGCGCTGTTCTGGTTCACCTTCTTTAGCACTGAGTGTTTTTCCAGAGAGAACTTCGCCAACGGCCTTTTCCAGCTTGGCCAGGAGGCTGGCCATATCGGCACTCCGCACAGCCAGTCGATGATCCGCAGCGCCGCCAGCGCTGGAGAGCTGACTTTCGGCCACATACATGCGGTTCATGGGGCCAGCTTCGGGGTCACGCCGGAGAGCCCACTGCCGCAGATTGGCTGTAGCCTGGGGATGACTGCCAAACAGGTCGGCATCAAGAGCGACAATCGTGTCGGCTTCGGTGAGATCGATCACTGTGCGAAGTGGCTTACCAAAGGCTTTGACTGCACCGAGACGGTCGTTGTCGAAACTCACAGCCTCATATTCGTACCACTTGGCTTCCGGGAACTTGGCCAGAAACGCTTCTTTGAGGCGGCCGCGCGATGCTGACGAACTGATTTCAGCGAGAACTCGGAGACCTTTGCCGCCAGATGTCGCAGCGGCAGGAAAGAGCTTACTGGCGAACGAGTTGTAACTCTCCCAGCTGGAAGGAGAGGCTTTGCCTGCCTTGATTTCTGCTACATCGCGGGAACGATCGGGGTCGTAGAGATGAAGCAGCATCGCCTGGGTGTAGCCATCACTGCCGCCGCCATTTAAAGGATGCTCAGGATTACCATCGACCTTGATCGGACGACCATCGAAGGCAGTCACTTCCAAGGGACGGACCACACCACCAATTTCGAAGGCAGAGGCGAACTTCTGTGGTTCGCCAGGAATACGATCCGAGGGGCGATTAACGAAAGGAGCGATAATTTCGCGCTCCCAGCGGCAACCACTGACGCCAGCTAAAGCCAGTGAGGCACCCATGATCTGCAGCCACCGGCGGCGGCTGACGCCTGTTGGGAATTCAGAAGCCGCGACTGGAAATTCACGATGCAGAAATTCGACGAACTCAGGGGTCTGCTCCAATTCATCGAGACTTCGCCAATATTCATTGGGAATGAACGACTGGCTCCGCAGACCGGGAACATCGGCACTTTTCGACGGCGAATTAGCGGCAATCGACATGGTCGTATGGATCTCTTCAGCGGGCAATTGGCTGGCAACCGGGCGTTTGAAAATTGCTGTTGGATCACTTTTGAAAGCTGCGAACTGATTTCAGTCAGCAGGGCTCAACACAGCTCATCCAGATCAGCAGCTCTTCGCAAACGGATCATTTCAACAGACAAATCAAGAAACAGTCAGAGTCAAAGGTCAAAATTGTCAGGACTATCGGTGGCAGGTCGAGCAGTTTTCCTTGGTCTGGATGTGGAGATTCTTTTTAATCTCAGCTCCAATCGCCTCGGCTGACTGACCTTCTGGGGGAGTCCAGTCCATTTGTGTGACCAGTTCTGGTGGTCTCAAGTTTGGCTCTGGATTGCGGTGACACTCCAGACACCACGCCATCGAGAGAGGCTTCTTCTGCTGGACTTCTTCCATTTTGTCGATGCGGCCGTGACAAGAAACGCAAGCCACACCTCGACGAACGTGAGCACTGTGATTGAAGTAGGCATAATCAGGCAGATCGTGAATCTTCACCCACAAGACTGAGTTACCCGAGGCATAGCTCTCACGGACGGGGAGCAGTTTGGGGCTCTTCGAACGCACTGCTGTGGTAGTGATTGTGCCATTTTCATCAGCACCGCGGTGGCATTTGATGCATGTCGCGGTAGGGGGAATGGCGGCAAACGCAGCGCGATCGACCGTGTTATGGCAGTACCGGCAATCCATCTTCAATTTGCCCGCATGTAACGCATGGCTGAAGGGAACAGGTTGCGTCGGCTGGTAGCCAACATCGATTGTCCAGGGACTTGCCCCGACAAACAGCATTCCACCCACATACAACGCACCGAATGCCAGGAGCCCCCCAACGACGGGGAGAAGACGATCCAGCCATGTAGGAAAGCGAAACTTCTGCATTACTTCGCACCGGCCAATAGGTTCGATTGGATCAACTCGCGCGGCCGAAAGTCTCAAAGTTGACATGGGCGTTGTCAGACACATCGACTCGCACAATCGTCGAGAAGTGCGGAATCTGACAATATCCATAACTATGGAGCACTTCGGCACGCTAGGGATGTTAGAAGTCTGCACTCGTAAGAGCAATCACGAGAAGGGACATTCACTGCGATTTCCCGAAGTCGAAAACACCTTCGATTTCTCGCATCAACTTGAGCGAAAAATGAAACACCAGCAAAGTTTGACACACGTTCTAACTTATTAATAATAAATAACTTACAGCCACCACTTGCCGCACTAACAGGAGATCTTGAGAATCGGTGCACCCATGGCCCTGAATGACGACTTCACGACTTTCTCAATTGTGAGAACGAAATTGGGGTTGTCTTCCTTTGGCGACTTCGTCTGATCACACAGATTCTCTGCCAGACCTGCGAGTGGAAGATGATTCCACCAACTCAGCATTCTGTGAATCTGTTGGATTTTTCGCTTTGATGCCCTCGTCTTGGACCGGATTTTATTTTGCCAGTCACAACCCTCCTGAAGTTCCGCCAGGCGATGACAGCCCAAACAAAAAAAAAAAGCATCTTGACGATGAGGAACCTCAAATTGCAGAGCATAATAGCGTGCTGCTTGACC
>JAIXUU010000265.1 GCA_027483405.1 Planctomyces sp.
AGGCAACCCAGAAAGAACATGCTGGCGGGAACTGTCCATTTTGTCAGTTTCGACATTTCAGGCTTTCTGAAGAAACGGCCCTGACATTGGGGCGACGCTTGGAGGAGACCAGGCAGAAGTCGCTCGTATGTCTCTTCGGCGGAACATCTCAAAGATCGCAGACAAAGCCATACTTTGCGGGTTGCATCACCTGCGGAGATTCTAGTTGCGACCTTCAAGATGCCGTAGAGTCATCGGATTCGTCACATTTTACCCGGCCGGTAATGTTACGCACAAAAAATCGACTCAGAAAAAATTTCATGAACAGAACAACGCTGCCACATCATTGGCAGTGTGCGTTCAATTTGAACGCCAGACGACCAGTTTATGACATTGACTTTAGCAATTGTGACAGTTTGAGAATCTCGCTGACCGATTCCAAAGATGGGGCCTTTTCTGCCGTCATCTCTCTGAACGAGTCGAAGCCTCTGCTGCATCCAACTGATGGATTGCCTCGGTCACAAATTGTTCCAGATCGGAAACAAGTACCAGCTCCATGTTCCAGACCACTCGGCGGGGCTTGGGACGCATAAAAATCAGTTCGGCTTTTTTGGGAAGGCGACCAAAAAGCCGCTGCACGGCGAGGGCATATGTTCCTAATTGCAATCGATACGGCTGGAGCAGTAGTTCATCAGTCGCTCCAGCCGGCACGCGACTCGTCTTGTAATCGAGAATGATCCAGTCACCCTGAGAATCTTTCATCAGGACATCGATCAGACCATAGATCTCTGTTTCTCGTTTCGGCTCTTCTCCAGTCATTTTCCAATCGAGACTGAACTCCAGTTCTCGATGCAGTTCACTGGCCATGGCCAGTTCATCAATCAGTTCGGTCGATGCAAACGTCTTGAGCCATTGCTGTGCCTGCTCCAGAATCTGGCCTCCAGGTGGTGCAGGCTGTCTCTGGCACCACAACCACAGTCGATGGAGCAAAGCCTTTTCGGACTCCTCTGCGGCGCGAGGTTCAAATCGCTCCAGCACGCCATGAATCATCTCTCCCAGCAGTTCTGCATCGCTGCGACTGAGGTTCGCCGACTGTGCTTCTAATTCCCCTACAGAAACGAAACTCTTGAACTTCGATGAGCTTTGTTCCTGAAATTCCTCCAGTCGCGAAACACTCAATCTTCGGCGACCTTCCGCACCCCGCTGGACATCCGCCACGAGTTGAGGCCAGGGCAAAGATTCGGCCAGTTCCAGTTCATTCCAGACCTGTGGAAATGACAGCTTGTGAACACCCTGTCGCTGAACACCCTGTCGCATAACACTGTGGTCGATGAATTGCGGTGGCTGATGATGAGTACGAATGAGCGGAATCTCCTGTGGGGTTTTCACATCCTCATGTCCGCTCGCAAACCAGGGATCATTCCGCAACAGACCTGTCTCAATATGAAAGACTTGCTTCAAGGCCAGCATCCACGGCGAAAACTTTCCTTCATCAAAACTTTTGATCCCCGCAGACAGGATCAACAGATCCCGGGCTCGTGTGGCAGCGACATACAGCAGACGCTGATACTCTTCGAGGCTGGCAGCCTCTTCCATGATCTCAATGAATTGGCCCACAGGATGTTTTTGTCGTTCACCCAGGGGGTTCGAAGGTGTCACCAGAGCCCCTAACTGCGGATGAAGCGTCGGCTGAAGTGCTTCAGTCTTTCGAGGTCGATTCATGTCGGCCACAAAGACCACTGGAAACTCAAGCCCCTTGGATTGATGGATCGACATCAAGCGTACCACACTGCTCGATTCGGGATGTGTGGCAGCTAACTCCTCGCGAGATTCCTGATCGATCGATTCGCGCAACTGAGTCACAAACTCCGCACGACTTCCACCCGCCAGATCAAACTGTCGGGCCAGTTCAATCGCTTTATGAACATTCGCCAGCTTGCGTGAACCGAGAAATTCCTGAGAGACAATGGCCTCATAGCCCGTCAATTCCAGGGCCCGGCGAATGATTCTCGCCAACGGCCAGTGATCCCGCTGCTCCACGAGTGAACCCAGTGTCTCGGCTGCAAACTGAACCTGTGCAGTCTCTTCCGGCGACAGACCGCTGACTACCGAAGCTTCAGCAAACAGCGACTGGGTGATACCACCCGCACGTGAAGCCAGTCGATGAATCAGTGGATCGCTGAAACAGAAAAATGGCGAGCGTAACAGGCCCACGAGACTGAACCCATCCTCAGGGTCATCCAGAAACTGACACAAGTGGGCCAGATCATAGATTTCCTGCTGGGCAAAGAACGCTCTGCCACCCGCCACATAATAGTCGATTCCGGCAGCTTCTAACGCCTGTTCGTAAACCTCCAGGTTCGTCAAAGCCCGGAATAGAATCGTAATATCCCCGGGTACCACTGTTCGCCACTGGCCACTTTTCTCACGAATTCTCGGTGTCGGTTCGGCCAGCAACTCGAGAATACGACGGGCAATCCAATCCGCTTCGCGGCGTCTCAAAAAAGGTGCGGTTTGCTTCTCACCGGAATCAGAGCGGGAATCATCATCGATATTTTCAACATCCTGACTTTCCGCATCAGCAGCATCCCGGGCTGGTTCATCGGCCAGTCCCTGCCCCATAGGATCTGTGCGCGGGATACTTCCCTGAACGGCCCTGTTCTCAACGACATCTGTGGTTGCCCACAGAAACTCAATCCGCTCAAGTTCAGTTTTTTCATCCGCGAAAGACGGTTCCAGAGCCTCATAGTCTGCTCCCATCACCCGCCGAAACAGGATATTCACGAAATGCAGAATCGGGGGCTGACTGCGAAAGTTGATGGTGAGTGGGAGTTGACCAGCCGCTGGAATTTTGCTTTTTAACGATCGGAACACCAGAGGATCAGCACCTCGAAAGCGATAGATGCTTTGCTTCTGGTCACCCACGAGAAACAACTTCCCCGTCGTCAATTCCTTGCCGCAGATCATCTCCACCAGATCGGCCTGAACAGGATCCGTATCCTGAAATTCGTCCACCATCAGCACACGAATCGAACGTGACAACGCCTGACGCACTGTCAGATCGTTCCTTAGCAAATCCCGGCTCAAAACCAACAGATCATCAAAGTCAACACATGCTCGCGACTTCTTGAGTAATTCGTAATCTTTGATTGACTCACCAGCAATCGACAGCCATGCCAGGCTCTTCTCGGCGTAGGGGACAAACTCCGTTTGAGCCAGTTGAATGGATTCAATCAATTTTTTGCATTCGTCTCGAACCTGTGTGAACAACTCCTTAGCCAGTTCGTGATCGTCAGGAGATCCCCAATGATCAGGCTTTACCCCCATGACTCGCGCCTGAAGCGATAACTCCGCAAACAATTCTGCCAGACGCCCCGGCTCTGGCGAGTCTTGCTGACTCTTCAATTGCTCCATGATCTGTCGAAGAATCTTCAGCTTCTCGTCAAGCTTGGGAGTATTGGCCGATGCTCGAGAGATGAATTCACTGAGCCTGACAAACGTCGGCTGGTGCTCGATCTGCCGCACAAACGCTGGCCAGCCCGTCTCTTTCAGCCAACGATGCCAGATCCCTGCCAACTCTTCGGCTGTCATCTCGGCAAAGTCTTTTAAAGAGATCAGTTGCCGTTGTCGGACGAGAATCCCTGACGATTCGAGTAGTTTCTCAATACCATAATCGACGGCCAGCAGCCGAAATGCGGGTTGATCGTTGACGAGCAATCGCGTGGCTGTGGCTTCAATCGATTGCCTTAGGAGCGAATCGGCCACACTCGCTTCGAGGGTGGTAAATTCGGGATCGAGACCACTCGCGATCGCATGCGAACGCAGGATGTTTCCGCAAAAGGAGTGGATCGTACTGATGCGTGCTCGATCCAGATCCCGCAGCAGACTCAACCAGTGCTCAGCTTCTTCGGGTGGACATTCTCGCACACGCTGCAGACAAGTGGCCCGTACCCGATCCCGCATCTCGCGAGCGGCTTTATCGGTAAAGGTGATGGCCACCAGCGATGTCAGCGGGTATTGCTCTGGCCCGGGCTTTAAATACCCGAGAAATCTTCTCGTCAGCACAAAGGTTTTGCCACAACCAGCACCTGCCGAAAGAGCGATCGAGACCGATTTCTCAGTCAAGGCCCGCGTTTGTTGAGGTGTGTAGCGGGGAGTTGACATAACGATTCGTTCCCTGCGGAACACGCCATCTGTTTCTGGCTGTAGTGAAACTTCGCTGCGACATCTTTGGCGGCAGCATTCCTTTGGTGGAAGGCTTACGGGATGAGATTCGTATCGTCCTGAATCCGCACGCAAAACGCTGCCATCAGATTGGCTGCATGATCCAGATCCTCCAGCGAGACCATTTCCACTGGGCTGTGCATGTATCGATTGGGAATGCAGATCAATCCCATGGCCACTCCATCGCCCGCCAACTGGAGTTGAGCCGCATCGTTACTGGCTGGTGTACCTAATGAAGCCAGTTGATAAGGGATCCCGTGTTTCGCACCTTCTTCTTCAATCAGGTCGAAGACCCGAGGATTAGTATTCGGCCCACGATAAACGACAGGGCCTTGCCCCAGCTTGATGCGACCATGCTGATTCTCATCAATCGTCGGACAATCGGTGGCATGGGTCACATCGGTGACCAGACCGATCTGTGGCCGAATGGCGGCGGCACTCGTCTGCACACCGCGCAGACCAATTTCTTCCTGTACGGTGGAGACTGCATAAATCGCCGCCTTCGGCGATTGAAGTGCCGCCCGGCGTGCAGCCGTAAATACCGTCCAGACACCCACCTTATCATCCATCGCTACACCGCTGACAAAGCCATTTCGCATGGTTTGCTGATGAAGTTCACAGGTAATGACATCGCCAACTCGCACTGCGGCCCTGGCTTCTTCTCCATTCAGAGCGCCAATATCGACCCACAAATTCTTGATTTCGGGAACAGCTTTGCGATCTTCCGGCGACTGCAGATGAATCGGCTTGCGAGCCATAATCCCTGGAATCGGCCCACTGCGTGTCCAGACCTGCACGCGCTGGCCCAGCAGAACCATGGGATCCCACCCTCCAATCGTCTGCACCCAGATAAAACCCTTCTCGTCGATGTTTTTGACAATCAGGCCAATCTGGTCGCAGTGGCCAGCCAGCATGATGCGCACCTGTCCTTTGGGATTCACACAGGCCATCACGTTCCCATGTCGATCCGTCGTCACAGTTTCTGCAAACTCAGTTGCATAAGCCCGGACGACATCCTGAATTGGTTGCTCATAGCCTGAGGGACTGGGAGCCGCCAGGAGATCATCGAGAAACTTGCGATCCAATTCAGAGAGAGGCATGAGCATGAACCTTTAGTGTTTTTAAGACTCTCAGGATAAAACCGAGGGGAGGTGTTCACACAACCTGTTGCAGTCAATAACAGACATTGGCCGGCACTCAAGAAGAGGCTTTCACCCCAGAAATCACCCGGGAGTTTCCAATTCGTGAGAATTTACATGGCTGACATTCTTCGACAGCTTATATGAAGCGATGAAAGTTGTCTCTCCACGCAGGATGGATGCTTCAGAAAAAGTTACTTCCTGCTAGCGAAACAGCATGAAAACAGCCATTTTCCAGTACAGAATGAATATCAACCCAACCAGATTTTCCCAGCGCATATGCAGAGAATCACAAACCCAGGATTCATACAAAATTTCTTTGACGGATTGAATCACGAGGGGTAGCTTGTAGAGCAAATGAATTCAGTCAAGGAAGGCTGCATGATTGTCATTGTCTTGTACAACAATCATTCTCAATGCCCGTCGTTTTGACATGGGTAGCTTAAGAATTCACCAGCAGGGATGGCACCATGATTTCTCAACCAGCGAAGTTTGCGGTGATCACAACAGCATGGCCACACGAGCCACGTGAGGCTGATAATGACGGGACTGCTGTGGTCAACCCTGGTTCTTCCAGCATGCCGGTCTTTGAAATGATCGACCCTGCCAACAAATTGGAAGAAGACGATACGGCAGAGATTCTCCGCAATCGTCTAAGAGGTTTGGTGCACCAACTCGAACTCTGCTGGTCGGATGATCGCGTCATTTTGACCGGTGTTTGCCCGTCCTATCATGCCAAGCAACTTGTCTCGTCAATGACACAACAATTGGTGACCGACCGACATATCTGCAACCAGATTTGTGTCGAGCGGTAAATGCCGTACTTCATTGATACACCCTGATAATCGGCCGTGAGGCGTAGCTTTCAAAGGTCTAAGAATCGATTCAGCGAAAGCTGATCGGGTCGAGATCCACAGAGATTTCCACCGGCGTGAGTTCAGGCACGACGGGTTCAACTTCTCTCCACAATTGACCGAGAACCTCTCCCGAAGGATGAGAAAGCTGTAGCTGGTAGCGAAAATACTTCTTGAGTCTGGCCACTGGACAAGGTGCCGGGCCGAGGATTTTTGCCAAGATGCCACCCCTTTCCAACCCCTTCGATTCCAATCCCAATCGAATTCTCTCGGCGGCTTTTTCCACATCGGCTTCAATCTCACCGCGAAGAATGATCCGCAGGATGCGGACAAAAGGTGGGTATCCCAAAGTATGCCTGTGCTCAAGTTCTTGCCGTGCAAAGGCGGCATAATCATGCCGGGCGGCATACAGGATCGCTGGCTGATCCGGACACGCGGTCTGCACCAGCACTTTGCCGCCCAGCTCACCGCGACCGGTCCTCCCTGCGACTTGAGCAATCAACTGAAAAGTTCGTTCAGATGCTCGAAAATCCGGTTGATGCAGTGATGTATCGGCATCAATCACGCCCACGAGTGTCACGTTGGGGAAATCCAGACCTTTGGCAATCATCTGCGTTCCCAGCAGAATCCGCACCTCACCCTGCCGGAAAGATTCCAAAGCCCGATCGTGGCTCCCTTTTTGCTGCATGGTATCGCTATCCATGCGCAACACGCTGACACCGGGGAATCGAGCCTTCACTTCGTGTTCCAACCGCTCGGTCCCCTGCCCGAGAAATAACAGGCCGGGCTTTCCACAATTCGGGCAACTGGTCGGTGGATCGATGGAGTATTCGCAGCTATGGCACAGGGCAATTTGCCGCTGTTTATGATAAGTGAGTGTGACATCACAATCCGGACACCTCACGCTCTGCCCGCAGGCCCGGCAAAAGAGTGCTGGCGAATATCCTCGAACATTCAGAAACAGAATAATCTGCCCCTTCTTTGCTAACGATTCTCGCATCGCCACGAGCATGGCTCGCCCCAGAGATGCCCCTTTCTGAAGTGACTGATCGTTGCGGGTATCGACAATCATCACAGGTGGCAATGGCCTTTGAGCCACTCGATAAGGCAGAGAAAGCACGATCTCTTCTTTTCGAATTCCGCGAAGCCAGGTTTCGAGAGTCGGTGTGGCAGAACCAAGAATCAGTGGTATCCCGGCATCGCGCACTCGTTGCCTGGCAACTTCCCGAGCATGATACCGAGGCGTCGAATCCTGCTTGAAACTCGTCTCATGTTCTTCATCGATCACCACCAGGCCCAGGTTCGGAGCCGGTGCAAAAATCGCACTTCTGGCCCCGACAATCACCTGAACCTGACCTCGTGCGATCTGCTGCCAATAGCTATGCCGCTCGGCATCACTCAAATGAGAATGCAATACAGCGACCGAGGCAAATCGCTTACGAAAACGCCGGATTGTCTGCGGAGTGAGACTGATTTCCGGCACCAGCACAATGGCCTGCCGACCATACCTCACAACTTCTTCAATCACGCGGATATAGACTTCTGTCTTGCCACTGCCAGTGACGCCGTATAGTAGAAAAGTTTCCGACTTCCCTGATGCCAGCGACTCAATGACCCTGGTGACAGCCGAATGTTGATTTCGATTCAGCAGAATGGCCGAAGTATCGTTCTCTCCTGCGCTGGAAACCGACTTTGACCAGGTGCGAATTTTGGTGGAAACGACAATCCCTTTGTTCCGCAGGGTTTGCAGAGGTGAGAGCCCACATTCCGCCAGAGAGGTCAATTCATCTCCGGCCATCGGCTCCGTTGTTGATCTCAGGACATCGACAATTCGCTGCTGAGTGGCCGACAATTTGAGAGTCGTCAGTCGAGTTTCATAGCCTTCGGCAAGTTCGAAGTGCAAAAGTTCACGAGTCCCTGCTTTCGACTTCACTCCCGCAGGGATCACCGAATCGAGCACCTGACCCCAACTGCACAAGTACTCTTCACTGATCCATCTCGTCAGCCGCAACATGGCTGCATCGACCAGTGGAGCGGCATCAAGTAAGGATTCGATCGCTTTGAAGTTTCGATGTGCAGGTCGCGTCAGTGTTAAGGAGACACAGTACCCTTGCGTTAACTTCTGGCCAGTCCCAAAAGGAACTCGCACTCTCGCACCGGGGCGAATGTTATCTCTGAGCCCCGAAGGGACAAGATAATGGTAAGACTTGAGCATGGGCAGGTTGAAAACCACTTCAGCGTAGAGTTGATCTTCACTGTCCACGATCTCCCAGGGGGTCGAAACCTCAGGAAGATCTTCTGGCGTAAACAACGATGGTTGCTGGGCACTGGGCTGCATGCTGGTTTGATATGGTTTTCCAACATCCAATTCGATGAATCAATGAAGATGCAAAAACCGAGCCCGATTAAGGGGCCATCGGCGCATCACGATCATGATCAACAATGCATAGAAAACCAAATGGTTCACTGGTTGGATTGGACAATTGATGCACAGCCAGTGGCGGAACGTAGGCAATATCCAGATGGTGCAAAGGAAAAATCTGACCCTGGCATTCCAGTTGACCCTGGCCGCGAACGGGAATCACCACATGCGTATGAAAGTGCTTTTCACGACTCGAATAGCCACCGGGTGCCAGTTCGAAGTATCGCACATCAAATGCCGTTGACTCTCCGAACTTCCCAATCAGCTCCTGCCGATCCACATGCGCAAATGGCAAGCCAGCATTAGGTTTGTAAACCGAAACTTCGCGTTTTTCCCATCGATAACCGGGCAGAAACTTGAGCAGTTGAGTCACGATCGAATTGGCAGAATCTGAAGACGAGATTCCTGACTTTTCATTTCCCTGAGCATACTCGTCGATGCCAGAATTATGAGAGCCTGATAGATACGCTGCTGGCAGTTCACACGAAGAAACATATTGGCCACGAGGATCCGGATTGGAATTCTGAGAAGCTTGATTCGAGAGAAACAGCTCTTCAATTCTGGAGCGAAATGCCGCCGTGCTGTCTGCGAGATTTTCTGAATACCCGAGTAATCCGCCTCCCACTAAAAAGATCGTGTCTGGGCCGTAGTCGCGAGCCATTCCTGGAAGCGATGCATACGACATGCCTCCCGCCGGTGCCGGGAAGCAACTCTTCAATCGTCCGAGAGGTTTTCGTGCCGCGTCTGCGATCGACAGACAATCCGCTTGTGAGAAGGAAAATCTTCCTCCCGTATTGGGGAACACGGTTCCATCACAACCGCACAAACGCATCATGGTCGAAAGCCAGAATGCATGCGATAATCCCTGCCCTTCCTGAAGGAATGAACCCGACATTGTCGGATGGGCCAGAATCGCCAAAGGAAAAGATTCCGACAGATGGCGGATGGTTTCGAGACCGGCAATCATAGGTGCCACGAGGACACCCCGAATGCCAGACTCCACACAAAATGCTGCCTGCCGTTCCAGATCACGCAGCGTTCCGGAAAGATTGGGAAAATAAAGGCATTTTTGTCCTGGAGGGGTCTTCGAAAGTACGGCTTGCTGGCAGGCTTCGACACGAGTTCGGAAGGCGTCGAACGTGCTCTCTGCAAGATTGTGATCATCCTTGACGAGATCACCGCCCCCAGCCGCAAACTCTCCCGCGATCTGTGCCAGTTGCGCGACCGACGACCCTTTCGGCTTGATGGCGGTGGCCAGCAGAGGACGCCCCCAAACGCCGCAGGCTGACCGGAGACCTTCAATCCCAAGTTTGGGCCCGGCTAATCCACTAAGAAACGATTCCGGAAACTCAACATCCAACAGTCGAACTCCAGGTTTCAGACTGACATTTCCAAACAACAGATTCATCAACTGAGCCAGGTGTCCACTCGCCAGATGAGCGTGGTATTCAATCGTTGCAACCTGGACATGCTCTGAGACCGAGCGAACAGAGACCACCTGGCCAGCGAAGTTCTGCCAGATCACTTCATCCGTGATCAATGACTCTGGCACCTCGACTGTCTGTTCGAGTGCAATATCTCTTGCAACAGCTTCTGCAGAGTTCTTGGGACAGTTCAGTTGATAGAGAACTCGAAACACGTCCTGCCTGCAGCTTGGCAATGAATCGTCAGCCTGGCCAGACAGCCACTGGGGCCCAGGTTGTCCGTTGGCTGAGAAATGCGACGAAAAAGAGGTCATGGACTCAGTCACGCAGGATACTTTTCAAATAATCTCTTCACAGTATTTCGTGAAAATCTACTTGAAAGTCTGCCAAGATGCACCCCAGTGACCAAATCGCCCATGAGCGTATTTGTTGGGGGAAGTTCAATCTAAGCAGCTGTTCGGCGACGGCGACGGTAAGTCACCCGCTCACCACTGTTGAGATCTCCGCCATCGACCGCTTCCACAATGAAGTACGAGTTCGACAGAATCCGGTAAAACAAGAGGAGGGCAAAAGCTCCAGCAGTAGCGGCTATAAATCCACTAACACTGATAGGCGAGATTCGCAGTGACGAATCCCACAACAGTAAAGATCCGCAACCAATCACACTCCCGGAAATCCCGATACAAACAGTCCCCACAGCACCGCCGGGATCTTTCCCGGGCATGATGGCTTTGCCACACAGCCCAACCAGCGTGCCAAAGCCTACCCACATCAACATTTCGTGGGCCGCCTGTTCAATGGCGAGCATAAGTTCGGGACTGAGCATTCCCATCGGACATCCATCTCCGCACGAGCTAACAGCCCGATTCCAGACCACATTCGAGCGGCAAATTTCGCCGGTCATCCTGACCACGAAATCTCCCCTCTACTTTTGACATCGGGAATTGACTGAAGAAACTTGGCGAAAAGTTGTACTTTCGCCACTTTCGCCTCCAATTCGGCTGACCCGAATGGGGTTCCATCAGCAATTTTTTTGACTACAGCCAGTGATGAACCGCTGGGAATGATGCACTTGACCAGGATATCACCGGGCGGACTGATGACGGTGAGATTCACGAACGGTACACTGCCACACTGCAAAAGATTATGATGTACTAAAAAATCGCCAGTTGATGCTCGTCCAGAAATTCACGACTGAGGAATGAGGTTTACAGTGCTTGAGTTTGCTCCCGGAAAGACACGTATCGGCTGGATCGGCACTGGGGTCATGGGCCGCAGCATGGTCGGTCACCTCATGAACGCCGGCTATACAGCCACAATTTACACCCGCAGTCCGGAGAAAGCGGCTGATCTGATTTCGCGAGGTGCTCAGTGGGCCGCCACACCTGCCGAAGTCGCTACCAATTCCGACGTCGTCTTTTCAATTGTCGGTTTTCCGTCGGATGTCCGGGAAGTCACACTCGGGATCAAAGGTGCTCTCGCCGGGGCAGCGGCTAACACCGTCCTCGTCGATATGACGACCAGCGAACCTTCTCTCGCCGTTGAGATCTATCAGGCAGCCAAGGCGAAGCATGTTCATGCGGTCGATGCTCCTGTTTCCGGTGGAGATATCGGTGCGAAGAATGCAGCCCTCTCCATCATGGTGGGAGGTGATGTGGAAGTGGTCAACGCCTTGCAGCCATTGTTCTCCGTCATGGGGAAAACCATTGTGCATCAAGGGGGGCCCGGGGCTGGGCAACATACAAAAATGGTCAATCAGATTCTGATCAGCACAGGCATGATCGGTGTCTGCGAGGCCTTGTTATATGGTTATAGAGCCGGCCTGGATCTTAATACAGTGATGCAATCGGTCGGGCCAGGTGCAGCCGGAAGCTGGTCGCTTTCGAATCTGGGCCCACGCATGATTGCGAATAATTTCGACCCGGGATTTTTCGTAGAACATTTCATTAAAGACATGGGAATTGCCCTGGCCGAATCCCGCCGCATGGGTCTTTCCTTACCTGGTCTGGCACTCGCAGAGCAATTGTATCTCTCAGTGAAAGCCAAAGGTTTTGGCCGCAATGGGACTCACGCATTGATGCTGGCACTTGCAGAAATGTCCAATATCGATTGGCGCAACCGTACCAGCAATTCGTAAACACAAAGGGCCTGATGATCCCGGAAAGGACTGGTTATTACGGGGTTTCTCTCGGACAATTTCACTTTCAGGCCCGATCGTTTCATCGAGATTTTTGGTTTCACTTACTACTGATACCCGCCATAAAGGGTCAATTGACCACGAGTATCAGGCTTCCTTGAGGATTGTTGAAAATGCCTCGCAAAGGCGAACAGTTTGCTGGTTTGACCGTCGCGATCGTGACTCCGTTTCGAAATGATCGTCTGGATGAGGTGGCTCTGAAGAAGATTATCGATTTTCAGATCGAAGCAGGCACCAACTGCATTTGCCCGGTGGGTACGACTGGCGAAAGCCCCACTTTGACGCATGAAGAGCACGAGCGTGTGATCGCTCTCACCTGCGAACATGCGGCAGGACGCATTCGGGTCATGGCGGGTACTGGTTCAAACAGCACACAGGAAGCGATCCAGCTCACAAAGTTCGCCAAGTCGGTCGGTGCCGACGGAGCGATGATGGTCGCCCCTTATTACAACAAGCCGACCGGTGAAGGCTTTTTCCGTCATTTTGAAGCCGTCGCTACAGCCGTCGATATTCCCATCATTCTGTACAATATTCCCGGCCGAACCGCTAAGAATATGGAGCCAGAGACGATTGCCCGCATGGCCGAGATCCCTTCCATTGTGGCTATCAAGGAAGCGACAGGGTCGATGGATCAGGCTTCGCGACTCCTCGCGGAAACAAATCTGACGGTGCTTTCAGGAGATGACAGCCTGACTTTGCCTCTCCTCTCGATAGGCGGCAGCGGCATTGTGTCGGTCGTCGGGAACATCGTCCCGCAGGACATGCTCAAACTGGTGGCTGCCTGGAAGGCTGGCAAGATTGCTGAAGCCCAGGCGATGCACTTCAAGCTCTTTACGTTGTGCCGCGATCTGCTGGGGCTGGCGACCAATCCCATTCCCATCAAGGCTGCCATGAAGTTGCTGGGGCGCGACACGGGTGAACTCCGGCTGCCGATGACACCCCTCGGCCCAGCCGAAGAAGCCAAACTCGTCCAGACTCTCAAGACCTATGGCTTGCTGTCTTAGAGCTCTCCAAGACTTCGAGAAGTCTGCGTGATGGAAATTCTCGACGATAAATGAGCGTGTGATTGGTCACCCCTGTCGTTTAGAATGACTTGGTAACAGCTCGCCTCCCGTTCTGGCTGCCAGCTTCTGACATACGTGCGTTTGATTGCGTGTTTGGCAAAGGATCGTCCATGATTTTCGGCATGTTCGGCAAAAAACCCGCAGACCAGGGTGGGGGTGAAGATCATGACGAAGACGAAGAAATTGAATTGGTCTCATTTCAGGGGGCCCTCAATGGAAAATCAGCCGATCTGCAGGCCAACGCCAAGCTGGCCCAGATTGGTTTGATTCCTGCCAAAGAATTCGTGACCGATGCGCTTTCGCGTCGAGCCGAAATGGTGCGGATTGACATCAAAGGTGAGCGGGCTCAATCGACACTTTCGGTGGATGGAGTCGTTTATGCCGGCTCCCGTATGCCCAGGCCACAGGCAGTAGCCATAACTCAGATTATGAAACTGCTGGCTGGGCTAGATCCCAAAAACAAAGCCACGACTCAGCAAGGTGGTCTCAAGAGCGACTACGAAGGCCATCCGTGGGAAATCTCTGTGGAAACTACTCCACAGGCGGAAGGTGTCGAGAGGCTGACTCTTCGATTTCGCGACTTGAAAGCCAAGCTCAATACGCTCGACGAACTGGGCTTTCCAGGCATTGTCCGTCAGAAGATTCGCGAAAAAACACCCAATCGAAAAGGTCTCGTGATTATTGCCGGCCCTCCCGGGAGTGGTGTCACAACCACAACCTTTGCCGCCATTCGCGGCATCGACATGTACATGTACTCATGCATGTCCGTTGCCAATCTAGGCTCACGCGAAATCATCAACTGCACGAAGTTCGAAAGCCAGGAAGGGGATTCGATCGTGCAAACGATCGCTCGTGTCCAGCGGGCCGAGGCCGATGTGCTGTTTGTCGATCCGATTAAGGATGCCGAATACGCGAAGACCTTGGTGGATAACTGCGATACTTTGACTCTCATGGCTGAAATGCCTGCCAAAGACGCCGCTTCTGCCGTGGCGCAACTTTGCGCCTGGGTCGGTGATCCCGCCAAAGTGGCCGATGCTGTTCAACTTATTATCAGCTCAAAACTCATCCGGCAATTGTGCGAAGAATGCAAAGAAGCTTTTCGCCCTAACCCTAAGCTTCTGGCAAAAGTCGGACTCCCTCCCGAAACTAAGGTGCTTTACAAAAAGGGGGAAGCTCCTGTCGACGAAAAGACTGGGCAGGAAGGCGAGCCTTGCGGCAAATGTGGCGGTATTGGCTATTACGGCCGGATCGCCATGCTCGAAATGCTCGAAGGGACTGAGGAGATGAAGGAGGTCATCAAGCAGTCCCCCACTACCGACGCCATTAAAGCTCAGATGCGGAAAGAGGGAATGCAGACCCTCCAGAAAGATGGTCTGCGTCTGGTGGTTGAAGGCAAAACCTCCCTGGAAGAACTCCAGCGCACCTTCAGCAGTGGCAACCCGCAGTAAGACAGCACCTTCATGCTCATCTGTTGATGGCATTAAGTTGCGGTGACACCGCATGAGAAATGATGATTCGACAAGAGTTCAGCCACTGCTAAGTCGGATCGATCCGCCGGCTGTTGCGGATGTTGGCGCGGTGCTTTTTTTCCTGCAATCGGCGGGCATTGGAGGCCTTCGAAGGCTTTGTCGGGCGGCGAACCTTCGGTGGAATCGAGATTGTTCTGAGAATCTGCACTAACCGCTGCTCACACGCCAGGATATTCTGCTTCTGATCTCGGTGCTCATCGCTGGCAATGACAAGTTCACCTTCATTATTCAAGCGATTCCCAAACTCGTGACGCAGCCTCACTCGAAGTTCCACAGGGAGCGATTTCGAAATCATCGCCGGCCAATGCAATGTCGCTTTGGAATTCACCTTATTGACATTCTGCCCGCCCGGGCCTGAGCTGCGGCTATACGTCCAGCGGAACTCAGAACGTGGAATGAGCAAGCGATTGGTCACGCGTAACACATCGCCTGCCTCCTGCTCGTCCTGCTCCCTGGATAATGGATGATCCATCACAATCTCTTTTCTTCAGCAAATCTCGAAAACACGCAGACCATCTTAATGGTCATCGACTTTTTACTTGAGGTGTTCGCCCGTTTTCTACACATCGACGATCGCGATTCACATCAACAGTGCCGCCTTGGACAATCTCAACGAACGCAGGTTCGCTTCGATCGAGAATGATTCTCACCTTCATGCAACTCCTTTCAAGTTCCTTAGCATCTTGATCTTACACTACCGGACGACTCTAAAGATCAGTGACGCCCCATGCAGCTGATATTCAGTATGATGTTTTCTCTCGGGACGAGAACGCTCTTTCCCTGAGAAAACGGGTCGTTTACTCTTAACAACGAATCAGATTGAGCCCCATTG
>JAIXUU010000155.1 GCA_027483405.1 Planctomyces sp.
ACCAGGAGTGAAAGGGGGCGAGACTCAGCTTGAATGCCATTCCGGCAAAGAGCATGACCAGTGCCAACAGCAAGGTGCGCACGGCAGGATTAGCCAGAGTCGCGCCATCGATCGAAATCACAGCTTCCAGTCGAGAACCAACCAGAGAAAGATCGCCAGTCCCGGCCAATCCACAAATCAGCGTGACGCCAAAGAGCAGCAGCCCTGCGGAAGCAGAACCAAAGATCACAAACTTGAGAGCCGCCTCACTCGATTGCCGGCGACCTTTGAGAAAACCGGCCAGTACATAACCCGGGACACTCGACATTTCGAGAGCCAGAAAGACCAGCAATAAATGGTGGGCACTTGTCATCAGGAGCAGACCCACGACGGCGCCACAGAGCATGGTGTAAAAATCAGGGCTGTCTTCCTGATCGGGAATTCCCCCCAGCGTGGTCAGCACGATCTGCAAGACGAGAAACAGCAGCAGATAAACTCTGAGAAACAGGGCAAATCGATCCAGCCGGATCATCCCGGTAAACAGAATCTCCGCAGGCTGCAGCTGCAAGATACTCGCCTGGAGTTGCCAGCCAGCCCAACCTAAAGAAACCACGACACCCAGTGTGGCAATCGCTGCCACAGGGACATACCGATCCAGATTCAATAAACGCCACAAGAGCGTGGCGATGATTGTCGCACACAACAAAAGTTCGGGGGCCAGCAGCACTAATGCGCGGCCTGTCCCATTGGCCAGAAAGTCAGCGAAGAGGTCGTCAAGTGTCATATCGCTCAAGGCCGGTTCAATAAATGGATCTGACTTTCAAGGTAATCGGTCAGGCTGCGTTTGAGTTTGTTCTCGGGGATACGAAAGCGTCGTGAGGCTGCAGAAGGTGATACGTTATTTGTCCAATGGCGATTCAATGCTGGCTCGGTTCAAAGAAAGTTGTCGTTCCTGGCTGCCACTGATCTGTTGAACCAGTTGTCGGGAAGCGGGTTCAATCACGTTGAGGGCCGTCGCAGGATAGACACCCAGGCCAATTGCAAAAGCCAGCAGGATATAGCCGACGGTATATTCTCGAAAATTGATCTCTGTCAGGTACTCGCGATTGGGGCCGGTGTATGTTGGCCCAAGATAAACCCGCTGCAACGCCCAGAGGATGTAACCTGCCGTCAGAATCATCCCCAGCGCACCGCCGACCGAGAAGAATCGATCCACATGCCAGACCGAAAAGATCGAGAAGGCTTCGCCGATAAACCCGCACAGACCCGGCAAGCCCAGACCAGCGAAGAAAATCCCCGCAGCGATCGCTGAGAAGTGAGGTTGCAGGCTGGCAATCCCGCCAAACTGACGTAGATCGCGATGTTTGACACGGTCGTAAAGCACACCCACAACAAAGAACATCCCGGCAGAGACAATCCCGTGAGCCACCATCTGGAAGGTGGCCGCTGAAAGTCCCATGGTCGAAAAATCAGGGTTCAGGACAGCCCCGGTCAATTCCTGAAAACGGAAAGCTCCCAGACCCATCAACACATAGCCCATGTGGCTGACTGAGCTATACGCCACCAATCGTTTGAAATCACTCTGAGCCAGAGCTGCCAATGCACCATACAGCACACAGAACACGCCTAACGCCACCATGAACCAAGCCCATTCGGCAAATCCCAGTGGGCAGATAGGAATCGCAATTCGCAAGAAGCCATACCCACCCAGTTTCAAGAGAATCCCCGCCAGGATCATACTCACGGGAGTCGGAGCTTCGACGTGAGCATCCGGCAGCCAGGTATGCAGGGGAACTGCCGGCAGCTTGATCAAAAAGGCAATCAGGAGGAGCACGAAGACTCTCCATTGCAGACTGGTATCACCCATGGCCGCCGTCAATGCGATTCCCTGATCCAGATCCATTCCCGACTTAGGTACCTGCCCCTGAGCCATGCGGGCCAGTTCGAGCAGATCAAAACTTCCTCCCGAAGCGGAATAGACCATCAGCATCGCCATCAGCAGACAAACACCGCCCGCCAACGTGTAAAGGAAGAACTTAATCGCGGCATACTCCCGGCGTGGGCCACCCCACAGACCGATGAGAAAGTACATCGGGAGCAGCATCACTTCCCACATGACAAAAAACAGAAAGAAATCCAGGGCCAGAAAGACACCCATGACCCCTGTTTCCAGCAGCAACAGCAGAAACAGAAATCCTCGAATGTGAGTTTTAATACTCCATGATGCCACAATCGAAAGCACAAAAATCAGCGAGGTCAAGAGGATGAGTGGCAGGCTGAAGCCATCGACTCCCAGCGAGTAATTCACATTCCAGGTGGGAATCCACGGCAGGCTCATACCCAGCAGAATGTCGTTTCTTAAACTCGTTGTGGATGCATTCACTGCGGGTGAAGCGTCGATCCAACCCAGAGCAACTCCAGCCAGTTGCACAGTGATTGCCAGTTCGCAGCAGGCCCCGGCCAGTCCATACCAGCGAATCGCACTCACAGCTCTGGATGGAAAACCAAACAGACCCAGACCCCACAGGACAGGCAGGAACAGAGCACAGCTCATCAGGAATTGCGGGTCGGCAAACATGGGGTCGGCAATGCTTCGTAAAGGAAAGAGATAACTTCAGTGAACGTTAATGCCCTGCAATTTCCAAGGCCTGTTTCAACAGCGACTCATTTTCGTGAAGCACGATCATTAAGGTTTTAGCAGATTCACAGGAAATACCCATCAGGGCCCGGCCCGGTCACCCGGCATCCAGGCAAACAAAATCAGGAACAGCACAATCACAGCCATGGTGGCCAGCAGCACATACTGGCGAATATGTCCCGTCTGTGCTTTTCTCAGCGATAACCCGGAGGCCCAGATACTGCTGGCCATGTTGTCAAAAAAGCGGTTAATCATCGCTTCGTCGAACCATTGGCTGGCATGAGAAAATCGCTCACTTAAGCGGGCACAACCATCAATGAATGGATCAATGAGAATTCGGTCGATCCAGGCGGTATGTCTGGCCAGATTCAGAATCGGCAGTACGAGAAATCCCCGGTACAGCGTATCGAAATGCCAGCGATGGCTCGCCAGCCTGACCAGAGGCGTCAACTGATGCGACAGATCTTTTGATGATATCGCCTGCAATCCATACAGCGCCCACGCAATCAAAGCTCCCAGCCAGGCAGCGGCCAAAGCCATGGCACCGGCCGTTCCATGAACGGCATGGCGCTCACTGGCATTCGTCCATTGAATGGAAACCACTTCACCAGTCGAATCACTGAACCAGGCGGGGGCAGGGCTCAGGCTTTCTTCCACCAATGTGGAAACAAACCCCTCTTCACCTCCCAGTGCACAGAACGCAGCGAAGAACGCCAGCACCACGAGCGGCCATGTCATCAGCCATGGGCCTTCGTGAACCTGCTGCAGAGCAGGATCAACAGGCGTATCACGGGCAAAGAGCTTAAGCCATAATCGCAGACTGTAAGCCGCAGTCAGGCAGGCACCCAGCAGTACACTGATTAAGAGCAGAATGTGATGGGGATTCTTCAATACAAACGCCATCGTCCCCGAGACAATGGCGTCTTTGGAATGAAACCCCGAAAAGCCCAGGCTCTCTCCAAAAATCGTCACATAAGGGACAGCCAACCCCGACAGAGCAATCACTCCAATGAGCATCGTCAATGATGTCAGTGGCAGGTGGGCTCTTAACCCACCCAGCTTTTCCAGATCCTGCTCATGATGCGTGGTATGAATCACGCTGCCGGCCCCGAGGAACAAGAGCGATTTGAAGAAGGCATGAGTGATCAGATGAAAAATCGCCGCTTCCCAGGCGCCAACACCAATCCCTAGCAGCATGAGCCCCAGTTGACTGATTGTGGAATGTGCGAGAACAAGTTTTAAGTCGCGGGCAACGATCGCCATGCTGGCCCCCAGCAGCAAGGTCACCACACCCACATACGCCAGCAGCAATAACGCCTCAGGAAGCAAAAGCGGAGCGATTCTGGCAGCCAGATAAACTCCAGCCGCAACCATCGTCGCTGAGTGCACCAGAGCCGAAACCGGAGTCGGCCCTTCCATGGCATCTGCCAGCCACGGATGCAAAGGAAACTGGGCACTTTTGCCCACACAACCAGCCAGCAGACCCAAACCTGCAGCCACCAGCAACGCATAGCTGATTCCCTGTTCTGTGGGTATCAGATTTGCCTGATCGTGTATTGCCTGTGAGGGAACAGCCTTCTCGACGGCTGCCTGGAAAGCTTCTGGCAAAGCCATCGGCACGCTGCTGGCAGTGGTGCCATTCAAGTCATGCACCGGGTACAGCAGGAGTGTGCCACAAGTCGCCAGCAGGATCGTCATCCCGAGGACGAAGCCCACATCTCCCACGCGATTCATGAGAAAGGCTTTCATCGATGCCAATCGGGCAGTACGCCGCTCGTGATAGAAGCCAATCAGTAAGTAGCTGGAGAAGCCGACAAGTTCCCAGAAAACAAAAATCTGGAGCAGACCATGAGCGAGGACAATCCCCAGCATGGCAAAGGTGAATAAGCCTAAAGCTGCATAGAAATGGGCAAAGCGGCCCGGTCGCTCAGAAGTTTCACCGGCGGAATGATCGAGATGATGATCCTGATAGCTTTCCGTCTGTTCGTCGGCCATGTAAACGAGCGAGTAAGCATGTACAGCCAGTGAAATCATCGTTACGAGGACAAACATCAGCACAGTCAACGCATCAATCGCATAGCCCAGCGGAAAATCGATCTCGCCGAATTTCGCCAGTGAGTACCAGTGCCCGACCAGTCGCCGCTGCAACAAGTTTCCAGTTTCATGAGCGGCGACATCGCTGACATTTGACGCTTGTAAGGCAGCAGTCTCAGCAGGGCTCGTCATCAGCCAGACACCGGCACTGATCAGGCTCAGGCAAAAGGCGACCAGTAACGAGCCAGTCCCAATCCAGCCGGGAACTGCCGAGAGCCGACTCAGCTTGAGGCGCAGCACCGAGATCACCACACATCCCGCAAGTGGGAGGAGCCAGGCCAGCGTCAGGCAGAAAATGATCAGTGAATCGGCAACCACAGTTATTGTCGGACCGTTGCTTCAAATGGAAGGGAGAAGTTTTGCTAATTGCTATTCGTTTATCGCTTCAACTCGTCACCCCGATCGACATCAACCGTGAGAAAGTTGTTGTAGTAGTTTAAGGCAATCGCCAGAGCGACGGCAGCCTCGGCGGCAGCAATCACAATGACAAACAGAGCAAAGACCTGTCCATCAATCCCTAAAGTGGTATAGCGGGCAAAAGCAATGAGATTGAGACAAGCCGAGTTGAGGATCAATTCCACCCCCATCAGCACACCCAGGGCATGCCGCTTGGTCATCATGCATGTCAGCCCGGAGGCAAAAAGGACAGCTGAGACCGCAAGGTAAGCTCCCAGACTCATGATGCCTCTCCTGAGTTTTGGGATGGAGATTCGCTACTGAACATCGAGAATCCGGTTCCTGAAACAAGATTCTGGCTGCGCGACAAGTCATCCCTGACTGGTGAAGAATGACTCAGCGCGGGATTCGCTGAGCCTGAACCGTCAAGCTGTGCTGAGTCTTGATCCCACAACAAAGAGGTCGAGGTGGCATCTGTACTTCGCCTGGAGGAAGGTAGCTGCCGCTTGGCTCGAGCCAGATAAGCGGCTCCGATCAAGACGACCAGCAGATGAACCGAGATGATTTCAAAAGGAAGCAGATAACCGGTTCCCAGAACAAGCTGATTTTCGCGATTCCACTGAGGTCGAAAACCAATCATGGCACTTCCCAGAGCATGACCAGTGTCTCCATTCCGGCCTGCTCCGAGAACTGGTGATCTTTCATCACCCGTTGGAGAACTTTCCATGAGCTGAGGTTCGGTATGATTTTCCAGCTGTACGGCACTTGGCAAGATCTGGTCTGCTTTTGCCAGTGTATTCAGCCGTTCCCAATCCACCGAACCGACGGTAAAGAGCAACAGCATGATCAACGACAGGGCCAATGCCGCTGCCAGAATCGTTTCACCGCCAGTTGGAGAAAGGGACTTGGTGCGTCCACCGGCAGTCAGCATGACACCGAAGACGAGAATCACCACGGTTCCTCCCAGATAGACCAGCAACTGGGCCGCAGCGAGAAAATCAGCATGGAGAAGGAAGAACAAACCCGCAGCCGAAGCGACAGAGACCATCAGCCAGAACGCCATCCGCACAATGTTCTGCGTCAAGGCCACCATCACAGCCCCCAGGCAGGTGGTGCTGGCAAAAACCGCAAACAAAAACTGCAGCACTGTCATCGCACCACCTCCTGAGCCGCAGGGGTTCTGGTGACATTAGTTGCAGCAGGCAATGACGAAGAATGGTGACTGGCCTCATACAAACGATCGCCCACGGGCCTGCCCAGCAGCATGGGGCGGCCCAGAATCGTTGTCAGAGTCAAGGGCCACAGCGATGCTCCCAGAAAGAGCGCACAACTGATTGGAATCAGATACTTCAGGCAAGTCGTCATCACCTGATCGATACGCAGTCTGGGAAGTGTCCACCTCACCCAGATCTGCACCGTCACCAGCAGACTGGCCTTGAACAGGAAGATATGAGCCCCCAGGAGATTCAGAGCATAGTTCCCGGCAGAAAAGCCCTGCACTGGAAAATTCTGACCCCAGTTTCGAACAGGTGCCAGCAAGTCTTCCAGACCAGTTCCGCTCCACCAGCCGCCAAGAAAGAGCAGCACAGCCACACAACTGACACTCAGCATGCTCGCGTACTCAGCGAGGAAAAAATACGACCAGCGCATACCGCTGTATTCCGTATGAAAACCCGCGACCAGTTCACTCTCGGCTTCCGCCAGATCGAAGGGAGCTCGTTTCACACTGGCAATCGCTACGGTGAAGTAGACAAAGAAAGCGACAAACGTGAATGGATCATGAAAGATCAGCCAGTTCGTCAGAAAGAACCCGCTTTGAACTTCAGCGATTGTGACAAAGTTTAAAGTTCCAACAGCCATTACAGGGATCAGGGCGCACAAAGCGAGGGGGATTTCATAGCTCACCATCTGGGCAGCTTCTCGCATCGAGCCAAAAAGTGCCCATTTCGAGCCACTCGACCAGCCTGCCAGAATGATCCCCAGAACCTCCAGCGAGATAATCGCCAATGCCAGAAACACACTCGATTCGATGACCACAGCGGCCCACCCGCGCGAAAACGGGAGGACCATAAAGACGGTAAACGACGCGACCAATGCCAGATAAGGAGCCAGTCGAAAGAGCCATTGATCGGCAGCAGCCGGTGCGAGATCTTCTTTCTGAATGAGCTTGATTCCATCGGCCACTGATTGGAGCCAGCCGAACTTTCCACCCACACGCGTCGGCCCCAGACGGTCTTGAATTCGTCCGGAAACTTTTCGTTCGAGCCAGATAAAAAATGCTGGCGAAACTGCAAAGACGTGGAACAGCAGTAGCGTGTGAATCAGGACTGCGAGCAGAAATCCTGTAAACTCACCGGCATAACCCGACAGGAACTGCTCCAGTGTCAATCCTGTTGCCAACATGGCCATCAGCCAACCCAATTCCGATCAAACTCAATGGTGTTCTCAGTTGGCGATTCACGCCACCTGCGAATGACCTGCTGGTGAATCTTCCCAGCCCGGCAACTCCGTAAAAATAAGCGTTTTCCTAATATGGACTATGACAGACTGTGGTCACTCTCACAAGCCAGCCATGCCTTAGCAATATCAATTGCCGCAGGGATTGTTTGCGGGCCAACCCTGCTTCAGACCTGCTGATGTTCGCAGCTCTACAAATAATGGTTTTGAATTGGGAATTCGGGATCGACGAGGAAAAAAATCCCTCCAGAGACTGTCACGAGCGGGCAGAATCAGTAATTTGAAGGAAATTTGATTCACGAGAGTAAATGATCACACCCAAGTCTGACGTTTGTAAATTGTTTCCCATTCTATGGTTCGGGAAAACTGCCTGGCTAAAACTCACAGAGCAACGGATGCTGTTGGATATGTCTATGGTCAGCACTCACACGAGCTTGGAAGACGCGTCCGCCACACTGGCTGCGAACAGCCAACTCCCTGGTTCACAGTTGGCCATTGAGAGTGCTGCTCCCGTCAGGCCCCGGCATATTGCTGTCATCATGGATGGAAATGGTCGCTGGGCTCAAAGGCAGGGGCTCCAACGAATTGAAGGACATCGTCGAGGGGTTCAGTCTGTCCGCTGTGTGGTGGAGGAGTGTGTCCGGCTGGGAATCGAACAGCTCACGCTCTATTGCCTCAGCAGTGAAAACTGGAAAAGACCAAAGTCAGAACTCGACTTCTTAATGGCTCTGCTCAAAGAATTTCTGATTGCCGAACGCCCGGAAATCATACGTCAGAACCTGAAGTTCTCGGTCATTGGCCGCAGGACAGAGCTCCCTGAAGATGTCCTTATCGAAATTGATACCACAGCGAGAATTGCAGAATCTCACACCGGGATGCGATTGTGCCTGGCCATTAACTATGGGAGCCGGGCCGAGATTGTCGATGCCGTGCGCTGGATCGCTCACGATGTCGCCTCAGGACGATTATCGCCCGAAGCCATCGACGAAGATTTGATTTCTGCCCGACTGAACACCTGGGACATGCCCGAGCCTGATCTGGTCATTCGTACGGCAGGCGAGATGCGCCTGTCGAATTTTCTGCTCTGGCAGATCAGCTATGCTGAACTCTTTGTGACCACCACCTTGTGGCCAGAATTTCGCGAGCCGGAACTCCACGCGGCACTCGATGCCTTTTCACGCAGGCAGCGCCGGTTTGGTGGCCTCAATCAACCGGAATGTCATCGTTGATCATTCAACGATAGGGAATCAATTCATGGCCAAATGTGATCAAGGTTATCTGTGCGAAGTCTGCGGCGAAGAGGTCGAAGATCTTTCCGAAAGTGACTTGTACCTCCGGTTTATCATTGGAGAAGTCCCCGTTCGCGACCTGCTGACTTCCCCCGAGCGGCATTTGAAATGCCATCCCTTTCTGGCTCAGTTCATCCTTGATGATCGTTTTGAGCCAGTGAAGCTTGATAGCCCCTTCAGCAAAGAAAACCTCGATCCCGCAGAGCGCACCCGCATGGAAGCGCTGGTCACCAGAGGCTTTCAGCGCCTGCAGGAACTGCGCACACTTCCTCCCATGCCGTTCGCCCATTATCCACTTCCTGAGTTTCAGACAGCTTGATGGTCTCGTGAACTTGTAGGAGCCATCAGTTCGGATTCGATTTTGAGTTATGAAACCTGATCCATTTCTCAAACTCGACAATCAGAAAAGCCATTACTCCGACGGCCACAATTCTTAACCAGGTTTCGGGTGAAAGGGAAGCTGTTCCAAACAGCGTCTGCATCAGGGGTAGATAGGTCAGCAGCACCTGGGCCGCGAGCATCGTGGCAATCCCGGCTGGGACATATGGGTTGGAAAAGAGGCCAATCGAAAAAATCGAACGATGGAGACAGCGGCAATTCAGCAGGTAAGCGCATTCCACCATGACAATCACATTGACGACGGCAGTACGTGCCTGGGCCAGAGTGCTACCCGGACGACTCTGTTCCATTTGAAACACCCAGAATGAACCCAGCAGAATGATCAACGACACAAGTCCCGTCCGCATAAAGAGCGGAAAAGTGAGAATAGGCTCGCGGGGATTGCGCGGTGGCCGCTGCATCAGATTTTGCTCATGAGGTTCAAAGACCAGCATCAGCCCCAAAAATACAGATGCTGCCATATTGATCCACAACAGTTGCACAGGGAGAATCGGCAGTTCTGTGGCCAGGATAATGGCGACAAACAGCACCATCGCTTCGCCCACATTGGTGGGTAATGTCCAGACGATAAACTTGACGAGATTATCGAACACGCCGCGTCCTTCTTCGACGGCGGCTTTAATCGTGGCAAAGTTATCGTCAGTCAGAATCATGGCGGCTGCACCTTTGGCAACCTCTGTCCCGGTGATCCCCATGGCAATTCCAATATCTGCCTGTTTCAAAGCCGGGGCATCATTCACTCCATCACCCGTCATCGCCACGATATGACCGCGAGATTGCAAAGCCTGGACGAGCCGCAATTTCTGCTCCGGAGCAACACGAGCGAAGACGATGGTCTTCTCGGCAACGAGTGGCAAATCTTCTTTCGATATCTGTTCCAACTCACTCCCAGTGATCGATGCTAATGTTTCATCTCCCAGCCCGATTCTCTGTGCAATCGAGCGTGCTGTTGCCACATGATCGCCCGTGATCATCTTCACTTGAATCCGGGCTTGCTGACATTCATGAATGGCATCAATGACTTCTGGTCGCGGGGGATCAATCATCCCCGTTAATCCGAGAAACATCAGATTCCCAGCCACATGATCATGCTCCAGCTCTCGCTGCTGATCCTCTCCTGCGACTTTAGCGACCATCAACACGCGTAAGCCACGCCGGGCCATGGCTTCCGCTTGAGATTGAATTTCGGCAGCATCCAGCTCAACGGTTTGGCCAACCTGATTAGCGGCTTGTGCGCAGCGGGGTAACAGACGTTCGAGTGCCCCGATGATGTAAATCACCCGGTTCTCATCGGGTGTTTCATGCAATACTGCGCGAAACATGTGCTCAGATTCAAAGGGAATCATGTCATGCCGAGGCCAGGGATCTTCTCGATGCCTGTGATGCAATCCGGCTTTATGGGCAGCGACCAATAAGGCTGCTTCGGTCGGATCGCCCTCAATTTCCCATAAGCCCGCTACTTCTCGAAGATTGGATTCATTACACAACAGCCCTGCGCGAAGAACTTCGATCAAAGCCGGGTGATCCCAGGGGGCGATCGATTTCCCACGATGGCTGAATTCACCCAATGGTTCATATCCGGTTCCTGAAACATGAAAACAGGTACCTGCTGCATAAATCTCGACCAGAGTCATCTGGTTCTGGGTCAAGGTACCAGTTTTATCGGAGCAGATGATCGATGTGCTTCCCAGAGTTTCCACTGCGGGCAACTTGCGAATGACAGCTTTCCGCTGGGCCATACGGGAGACACCAATCGCGAGGACAATCGTGACGGCAGCGGGTAAACCTTCAGGAATCGCACCGACGGCAAGCGCCACAGCCGCCATGAAGACATCCGCCGCGGGCTCTCCACGCAAAATTCCCAGGGCAAAAACAGCTAAGGCGAGCAACAGAATCACGACCATCAACAACCGACTGAACTGCGCAATGCTTTTTGTCAGTGGTGTTGAAAGATCAACTGTGCTCGACATCAACCCGGCAATCTGTCCGGTTTCTGTCGCATCGGCAGTCGCAATCACCACACCTTCGCCAAAGCCGGCAGTCACCAACGTCCCTGCAAATGCCAGATTTCGCCGATCAGCAAGAGTGGTCTGAATCGGTAATGGATTGATCTGTTTTGTCGCTGGTACCGATTCACCTGTCAGAGCCGCTTCTTCGACCTGCAGGTTTTTTTGCAGACAAAGCCGGAGATCGGCGGGAACCCGGTCGCCACCTTGAATCAGAACGATATCTCCAGGAACCAACGTTTCTGCCGGGACACTTTTGCGCAGACCATCGCGACGAACCGATGTTTGCACAGCCACCATTCGTCCCAGGGCATCAATCGCTTTTTCTGCTTTCGTTTCCTGCAGAAAACCGATGATGGCATTGATGAAGACCACACCAAAAATGACGGCAGCATCCACCCATTCATGAAGACTGAGACTGACAATGGTAGCCACCAGCAGCAGATATATCAGCGGTTGATGAAACTGCTGAATGAACTTAAGCCACAATGGTGTGGAGTGCTGTTGACTGATTCGATTGGGGCCGAATCGAGCTTGCCGCCGGGCCACCTCCTCGCTGGCTAATCCGTGATCAAGCAAAACCTGCAGTTGTGCGAGCACTTCTTCGGCCGGCTGTGCATATGCGGCTCGCTGTTCATCAGCCGGAGTGATGTCTGTGTGGCCAGTGTTTGCATTCGGCAAAGATGGCACCATGGATGACACTCCGTCAAACTTCTTGTCGCTGCAGATTCAGCAAAGTCCAGAACATCTTAATGATTAACTGGGACGTGATCGATCCGCGATCCAGCGACTGCCAGCTTCTTCATGCGGAGTTCGAGCCAGTTCCATCAATCGAATCAGCTCGTGCAATTCATCCGCAGCGAGATGCCCCAATTGCCGCTCATGACATTGCCGCACAGGTTCTTCAAGGTCTTTCAAAAGCTTCAGCCCCGCATCGGTCAACGCCACTTCGACGACACGCCGGTTTTCGGGTTTTCGTGTCCTCAGAACCAGACCTCGATCGTCCAGTCGATCAATGAGCCTGGTGATATCAGGAGCCCTGCTGATGAGTCGATCAGCAATCTGCAACGTCGCCATCCCTTCGGGATGAACACTTCGCAGCAGCCTTAATGTGTTGTACTGCTGGGCTGAAAGTTCGAACTGACTGAAGATCTCTTCTTCAATCGCTTTCATCCGATCGTAGGTGCGCCATAACTGCAGATATGCCTCTTGCGTCAATGAGTCGAATCGAAGTGGTCTCGATCGCTCAGTCGTTTCCTGCGAAGCCTCTCGGTGTTCTTTCGCATCTTTTTTTATTTGCGAGGCCGGATCAGCAGGCATGAGATTGAGGCTTTCCAATATCAAAGACTTCCGCTGCTCAGCGTTCCGGGAAGCGAGAGGACTCGTTCGAACTGTGAGATCAGCACATGGACATCACAAATGTTCTGAGCCTAAAGGGTTATACGACAATGCGGCCACACAGGGAGTCTACCAGCGAGGAAAGATCTGATTCTAGCGAATTTAACGCCTGTAAGGCTGGTCGTGTTTCGATTTGGAAACATGCGTTGTCTTTTTTCGTCACGGTGACTTTTCCTGAACTACGTTTGAAAGCGGAGAGCTGTTTCTCCGGCAGCGCGCAGGCTAACCCTCAGGGCCAGCGGTGCTGCGACTCTATCGACTGGTCCTTTCAAAGGATTGCTGGCCATGCGTTTGACTGTTGCCGACCTGATGACCACAGCCGTAACAATTTCCCCCCAGGCGACTTTGACAGCCGCACTCAAGCTGCTGATCAGTTCGAAAGCTCAAGAGTTGTATGTGGTAGGGCCACGCAAAAAACTGCTGGGAATTCTTCCGGATTATGAACTGCTGAAGGCTCAACTGGCATAAACCGATCCTGACGCCAAGGTTGAACGCTGGATGGTGACCAACGTGCAGACGTTGTCGCCAACCACGGATCTGGCGATCGCCACCAATCTGTTCCGCGCTGGCAACTGCTCGCGGGCCGCCGTGGTTGAAAAGGGGCAATTTGTGGGCGTGGTCTCCCGTTTTGAAATTTTGAGGTTATGCCTCATTCTCCGGGTCGATGCACCGCATACGACGGCCAGTACGGTCGAAGTCGAAGCTCATGTCGAAACAGCCCAGAGTTCAAAGACCAATGGTCGTCGTCGGACAGCAACTTCCCAAACCCCACAGGCAGCGACGTCCCAACCTGCGGCCAAAAAGTGCCAGGTGCCCGAACCGAAATTCATCTCAACGACAACGGGCCGTCAAAAGTCAAAATCGTCAGGGCGTTCAAAGACCTCCAGTCGCGAGAAAGTGACCAGTCGAGCCAAAGCTCGATAAGATCGCTCTATTGATATACGCGACTTGTGGCAAGAGCATCAGTGGGACGGCATAAACTCCACGTCCTCGTCGTCCCTGGCCCGTACGAATACCACTCCGTTTGACACGGGAAATGCTTGGCTGAGGTGTCAGGTGCACAAATTTCATGGTTAGTGAGATAACGTACGAAGAAACCTTCTGTATGTCGATCTGATGGCTTTGACGACTTAACAAGCGCTAATGTTGAGCAGACCGCCAGCTTACTTTACACCATCACCAGAATTGCAGTTTCCTACTGGATTCGCACCTGTTGAACTGAGATGATCATGGACTTGAAGCAGTGCTCCTCGATATCGGGAATACGGCTTCACTCTTAAACATGATCATTCGATGGCATCGGCTGGTGAGGTAAGTTTTATGGTGTCCCAAGCACAGTCTCAGTTTTGCAGCCGAACGGCTTCACAACCTGGCAACTTCATCAAGCCTTCGATCCATCGAGTTGGGCTCACACTAGCCGCTCTGTTGCTGCTCGCCCCGCTATCCTGGGCGAATGATAAAACCGCTTCTCTCTCTGATCTCGTGGCCAGAATCAAATCGATTGGCCTCAAGGGAGAAGGCTATCCAGCGGCTGTCGCTGCCCAGAAAGAATTGTCATCGCAAGGGCCAGAGGCTTTACTGCCGCTGCTCGATGCCATGGAAGGGGCTTCGCCACTGGCGATGAACTGGCTGGCCGGGGCTTTCGAAACCATTGCCGACCGCTCACTTCGAGCCGGTGCTGTCAGCCAGGAATCGGGAGCCGGGATTCCTGCGGTCGCATTTGAGAAAGTGGTGCTGGATCGCAGGCGATCGGCCACCCCAAGGCTTCTGGCTTTCGAGTGGCTCGTCAAGGTCGATCCTGCTGCCAAGGATCGACTGATCCCCGGGATGCTTGACGATCCTTCCGCCGACTTCCGCCGACTGGCAGTGACCCGCCTGATCGCAGCAGCCGATGCATCGAAAGATGATGCCGAGCGGCTCGATCTGTGGAAAAAAGGATTATCGGGTGCGACAGACGAAGATCAGGTCAAAGTGCTGGTCGATCATTTGAAAGAAGCGGGTGTCACTGTCGATCTAGCCCGGCATTTTGGCTATCTGCTGGAATGGAATCTGATCGGGCCCTTTGACAACTCCGGAAGAGAAGGCTTTGCGAAAACCTATCCGCCGGAAGCCTCGCGCGATCTGGCAGTTCCTCTTCAAGGTCGGGAAGGGGAAGTCAAATGGGAGCCATTCACTTCGACCGACAAGATGGGCGAAGTCAATCTCATTCCCATCTTCAAAAACTATCGCGATTCGCTGGCTTTTGCGGTAACCAACTATAAGTCTGCGAAGGCTGGCCCCGCCCAGATTCGCTTGACGACTCCTAATGCCTGGAAAGTCTGGGTTAACGGAAAGCTGGTCTTTGCACGAGATGAATATCATCGCGGATCCATGTTCGACCAGTATGTGATTCCCGTCACATTCCAGGAAGGTAACAATGAGATCCTGCTCAAGATCTGCCAGAA
>JAIXUU010000457.1 GCA_027483405.1 Planctomyces sp.
CCCGGCTCGATGACGGTTTCACTGGCAACGGGCCAGCGCTGGAGTTGAACCTGACCGGAACGGAAACGAAGTGCTGGAAGCATGAGAAGCCTTCAAGAGTGAGAGAAATGATTCGGGAGAGGAGGTGTAAGTGAGAGGCGTGACTAGCGGGTGAAGCGTTTGCGGATGGTCTCGATGATTGAAGCATCTGATGGATTGGCAGAGGTGTGAGAGGTGCGTGAAAGGCTGTGCGGGGTGGGTCTCCATTGCTTGGCGAGAGTGATGCGTTCCTGAATCAATGCGGGCCGCAGGCCCAGAGGTGTTTTCTCCAGCAGTTGACGAAACTCGGAAGTAAGCAGGTCGGATGGCAGTTGGGCCGCTTCGAGCAGCGTCTGGACTTGTTGCGTCTGCAGGAGTTCGCGTTGCGATTCCTGTAGAGCCTGAAGTTGCTGTCGCAACTCGGCATTCTCCTGCTGCAGTTGCGTCAGTTCACTGATTTGTGGCTGGCAGGCGGCACACGAATTCGTACAAGACGGGTTTGCGTGACATGTGGCGTTGGAAGTGGTTGACTCAGGCTGGATCGAACTTTCCGATTGCTCGGCAAAGGTGGCGGCTGTGGCAGGAAAAGCGACAGCATCGACACTGATGACATCGACAATCGCTGTAATGGTTTTGGCAGCCGGATCCTGCTGGGCCAGGACAACATGGCTCATCCCCAGGGCCGGGCTTTGAGTTTCCACGAGTCCCAGAAAAATGCGGCCCGCTTCGGTATCGACCACTTCAATATCGCCGCGAATGCGGCCTTCGATGTAGCGTGCCGCACGAATGGTTCCCACCAGATCGCGCATACTGCGATCGCGGGGACGATGGGCGGCGGGAGCATGATCAAGAAAGACAGGCTTTCGCTCATAGAGCGAGACTGCACGCTCCAGAGCTTCGGGGAGATAGCGATAGCCATTGGCCGATTCAGCAGCCGTCAACGCGACGTCGCAAACCATGCGGGCATCGCGATCGACACGGAGGCTGGCCGAATGCCAGTCGTGGAGATGTTCAACAAGTGGTGTGGGCATGTGGAGACTTTTGACAGGAAGTGAGGGAGAGAAAGGTGAAAAGGGGAGAAGGGAAAGAAGGAAAGAAGGCGGGAAGGGAAAGAAGGAGGAAAGGAAAAGAAGGGGAGTGGGAGAGATTTGTAAGCTCGATTGGCTGGGATCATGAGATGGGTCGTGCACCTGGTGCGGCTTCTTCATTGAGTTCTCGCCGCATGGTGTGTGGGTCGGCGTGATCGCGGCGGGCGACTTCAGCCCGGCTGAGAATCCCTTTCTCAACCAGTTGGACATCAGCCAGCCGTTCGCGGGGTCGATCTCGATTGACGAGTTGTGGAAATGACCAGTGAGGGACAATGCGGTCGAGCAGATCTTCAGGCCAGCCGCGTGACATCGCGGCCGCCCGCAACACCGCCCGGCTCAAATGCTCGAACTCACGGGCGAAGAACTGCTGCTCACTCTCAAAGAGCTTGACGGCCGGACCTTCTGCCACCATCGTCGAAGAGTACGAGGCATTGGAGGCGTCGCTCGAAAGCATGAACTCCGGCAGGCCTGCACCAGCCGCCACACAAAGCAGCAGCAATCGACCCAGCGGGACGGCATCACCAAAGTTCGTGTTGGGCGAAAGGAACTGCAGATCGGTGGTATGGGAGGTCGTCAGGATACTGCCCGGCAGATAACGTTCGCGGGGAGTATGGCCACTCTCAGCCATTTGAGAGAGCTGGGCCGGCGAGCCCTGAATCTTACGCCATAAAACCAGCGAAGCCTGCAGCTTCCGGGCTGTCAGTTCGGTCTCCAGCCAGTGATCAAATCGGGAAAGTGAATCGATGATTGGAGCGAAGAGACTGATGCCGCGCCGTTCGTTGGAATCGATGCCCATTCGCGTGTGAATCACTTCTTCCGCAGGAAGGTCACCTTGCCACTGGCCCGTGAGTGGATCGACATGATGATAGGCCACCACCGATTCAACATCGCCAGGTAGAGTCACAATCCCTTCATCTTCTGGCGCATGAGGCAAAGGAGCAATGGCTTCGGGGTCGATAAATCGAACTTCGAGTGAACCATCGGGCATGGGGAAGAGTCGCAGGAAGACTTCGCCATCACGCCAGGCTCGGCGGGCATATTCTCGCGGCGAGAAGTGGCGGGAGTTCCGACTGAGAAACTCCTTCCACAGCCGGGTGGCTTGATTAGCAAGTTCCTGATCTTCCGGACGATGGGCCTGAAAAGTGAGTTCAAGACCGGCACCCACCACATAAATCTCCATGAGCCTCAGCAGGTTGCGAGCATGGGGATTTTCGCTCACCAGTTGCCGGGCTTGATCGCGCAGATGCAGCTTGCGGGAGGCCCGCCAGGCACTTGCACTCCCAACGGGAAGCGAACTCTGCGGTGTAGAGCCAGAAACCTGCTGCCAGCCAGCCGCATCGTCGTCTTTCAGCGAGGTTTTTCGCTCGACGAGTTGAAGTAGTTGTTCACTCACACGACGCCGGTAGCGAGCCTGTGTCTGCCAGCGAGCCAGGGTATCTGCCAGAAATGTGAGCATGGAGTTTTCCACCGTTAGAAGTGTGAGTGAACTGGCCTCTCACCCTAGCAGCGGTTGTTGCGCGCAAATTTGTGTTCAGTGGGTCGTTTCGGGCGAACCTTTCGAGAGCTGCATCTGTCAGAGGCAAAAGCTGTCGGGGAAACTTTTTGAAGAGGATTTCATCACTGGTGAATATCCCCCGGAGTTTCCCTCCAGCGTTATTGCGGATACAACAAGAGGACAAGTTCACCATCCCGAGTGCCCTCCAGGATTGTTCGTCATGCCTTTGAAAATCTTCCTTTCGGATCGCCTGGTTGACGAGGCCGATGCCAAAGTCAGTGTGTTCGATCACGGTTTGCTCTATGGCGACGGCGTCTTCGAGGGGATTCGGGTTTACGGCGGCAAAGTCTTCCTGCACGACGAACACATCGAACGCCTCTACGAAAGTGCTCGCGCCATTCGTCTCGTCATCCCCATGGAAGCGGCTGCCCTGAAAAAGGCGGTCGAAGAGACTGTCGCCGCCAACAACCTTTCGGATGGCTACATTCGTCTGGTCGTCACCCGTGGTGCAGGGAGCCTGGGCCTCGATATTCGCAAGACGTCGAATCCGCAGGTGATCATCATTGCCGATACGATCACGATGTACCCTCCCGAAACCTACACGAACGGCATGAAGCTGGTGACCGCCAGCACCATTCGCAATCATCCCGGCGCTCTCAGCCCGCGGATCAAGTCGCTCAATTATCTCAACAACATCATGGCCCGCATCGAAGGGACAGATGCCGGCATGGTCGAAGCGTTAATGCTCAACCATAAAGGCGAAGTCGCCGAATGCACGGGCGATAACATCTTCATCATCAAGAAGGGAGTCCTGCTGACTCCTCCCAAGGATGCCGGCATTCTCGAAGGGATTACCCGCAATGCCGTCATGCGCCTGGCTCGCGAAGCAGGCTATCCCGTCAAGGAAGAACCTCTCACCCGGCACGATCTCTACGTGGCTGACGAATGCTTCCTCACAGGGACAGCGGCCGAAGTGGTGGCTGTAGTCAGCCTCGATGGTCGGCCGATTGGCACCGGTAAACCAGGCCCCATCACCAACGACCTGCTCAAGCGCTTCCAGGAACTGACCAAAAAGGGCGGCTTCTAAAAACAGCCTATTCCAACTCCTTCTCCCGTTCCGACGGGAGAAGGCCGGGATGAGTGGAACTCGCACGTATGGGGCGTGCAATCAACGAGCGACCCCATCGCGTGATGTTCATAACGCTTGGCCACCGACAAACAATCAGCGCTCCAGAAAAAGCCTGGCTAGTTGCGTGGAGGGGCCATGTTGCTGCTTTGACGGGGAGCATTGCCGGAAGGGGCGGGTTGCTGATTACCTGCCGGGACAAGCTCGGCATCAACCTTGGGAGCCACCTGAACCATCTTGTAGCCATTCAAAGCAGGCTTAAACGGGTCGCGACCCCAAAGGTTCGCCATGGCGGCACGAATGCCCGCCTGATTCGGTTGAAGATCGCTGAAAACGTAGACCGTTTCAAGCGTACCGGCAGGATCGATCAGCTTGACAGCACTGGGCAAGAACGACTTGAGGTCGAGCATAATCTCGGCCCGTTTGTAGTTATTGGCATCCATCTGCAAGCGAGGAATGACTTCGATCTTGGCCAGTTTGTCATTGGCAGCGAGTAAGGTCAGCGAGAATCTGCGGCGAGCTTCATCGACCTTCATACCAAACAGAAAAGGCAAAGGCCCGTTGATGATGTTCTGCCCCTGCATATTGGGTGGCAAGGGGTAGATTTCGTAGGTCTTTTCGGTGTCGTTGATCTGCAGAACTTCCTGACCAGTGCAGATCCAGCGTTCCTGCTTGTCAGCTTCGATGCGAAAAGGCTTACCCGAAGCGCCAATGCGACGAGAGACCGCATCTCGTGTGGGTTCAACGCCCTTCATATCGATACGGCCCTGATCGGGCTGTTCGTAGAAGAACTGGCCTGTCGAGCGACGTTCGGTTTCAAAGACAACGTTGTAAACAATCCGGCTGTGCTTACCCGTGAGTGTTTGAATTCGGGCCGAGTTGTATTCCCAGTCCTGCATGATCTTCAGCAGGTCTGCTGGCAATTCTTCGACCACCATCGGATTGGGAGCAGGTCTTTGCAGGCGAACTTCACCAGCAGGGGTTGGGGGCACCTGTGCGGTGGCCTCCCGAATTCCGCTGCCGGAAAGGTGCATCATGCCTGGTAAAGCGGCGGCGAGTGCCAGACCAAGGAACTTGGCTGACCATTTTTTTGGCGCATTCATCGGAGCGCGGATCCTTCCGTAGCCAGGCAGGAAATTGACCGAATCCATTCGGAAATCTACTGCCTGCGGCCCGACAGTCTGTGGTGAATTTGATTCTCCAGAAAGGAACCAGGAACTGGCGCCTCCCTAGAGAACGGTGAGTTTAGCAGCGCACTTCAAAACCGGCCAACCCCACTTTTGACAACTGAAAGCTGGATCTTTCGCGAGATTGGTGCATGGCTTTGTCAAAACAGGAGAAGACAGGGGAAAATGATGTCAGCGATGGGAAGTCGGTGAATTAACGAGGTGTTTCCGGTACCAGATGACTGGCTTGTCGCAATGGTGCTTCCAAGGACGGTGGTAAAGCAATATCCCTGGGAACCGGTTGATCAAAAAGCAGCTGCACATTCTGCAGCCAGTTTTCTTCAGCAGCTGTTTGATCAGGTAAGGCATCCATGGCAAGGAGCCGGGGCCTGTTGAGATCTGATGTGGGCGTTGCCTGTTGGATGGCAAAAGAAGCTGGGGTCAGATCAGGATCGGGATGGTGAATCTCAAGAGTATCAAGCGTCCCTTGAAAGGCTCTGGAAAACGCATCCGACAGCGGGAGTTCCGCCGGCTGGCTTTCCAGCATGGCAATATGAAACTGAAGTGGTTCAATGGCGGAACTGGAACTCCAGTTCACAATCACCGAGGGTTCGAATTGTGCGTTGGGAAAGCGAGCCTTAATCTGCGCTGCAAAGTCATCGGCATCCTCGCCCGCTTCCCAGACAATCATCCCGCCCGCAGAAAGAAAGGCTTGATCGTTGAGCCAGAGGCTTTTTTCAGGATCAAGATCGACATAGACGCGCGATTGACCTGGCAGATAGAAGGCGACGTTTCCTGCCGTCCACCAGGGGCCGGCAATGATCGGCGGCGAACCGGTGTGATTGCGTGCCCAGATGCGATCAATTTCCTGTGCCAGTTGCTCGCCCGGAAAATTGACGCGGGAGCCTTTACCAAGGACATAAGGAGAAGCCATCCGCGAGGTGGCAAAAATGGCCACAAAGATCAGACTCACCACGGTAAACGAAGGCCAGAGCTGCTGTTCTTTCCAGGAAAGGTGATGGGCTCTGGTCACGACCAGGAATGTCAAAGGTGCGAACGTCCACATGGGTGCTCCCCACATGGTGAGAATTTTGGCACCCGTGACAAACGACAGCAGCAGGACGAATCCGCAGGGAACAAGCGTGACGAGCAGCAGGTATTGTCGAATCCAGAGCTCATGGCTGCCAGTTGGATGGTGGGGATCGGGATCGATGGTGGAAGTGGCCAGAGTGACCGCGGAGAACTGGTTATGCCTTCGAGTCCACCACCAGCAGGAGGCAATCGACGGGCCGATCGCCAGAAGTTGGGCGATGAAGAACTTGGACGGATGTTCGAGATGATCAAACCAGTTTTTGCTCCCTCCTGATCGCGCGAGGAAGTATCGAAACGTGGGATAATCGTTGGCTGCGACCCAGATGAGATGAGGCAGGAAGACAACCAGAGAGATCGCGAGCAGCAGCCACGGGCCGGATGTTCGCCAGCACGATCGCCCTTTGTGAGTGAACAGGGCAAATCCAAGGATGGCCATTGCCAGAAGTGCGGTGTCGTACTTGCTGAGCATGCCCAAACCGAGGCCCAGGCCTGCGAGCATCCAGTATCTGGGTTGTTGCCTGAGAACTCCAAAAAACAAACTGCTGATGGTGATCGCCCAGCAGCAGCGGGAGACAATATTGTTATTGAATTCGGGTGTGGTGAGTGTGAAGTAGTAAGACAGTTCCAGCGAAACCACCGCCAGTGCTGCAATGGGCCGGGGGGTAATGACTCGAGCCACGCACCAGACACACCACATCGTGATGACAGTACAGATTTGAGAGGCCAGGTAAATGGGCCACTCGCTGTTATCGCTCAGAGAAGAGAAGGCCTTGGCGATCCAGGCTGGCAGAGGCGGATGCTTGTAATAGCCCAGTTGCCATTCATGCCCCCAGATGGCCATTTCGATGCAGTCAAGAGGCAGATTGGGCTGGATCATCGCGGGAATGGCGGTCCAGACAACGAGATGCCCCAGCAAAAAGGCAAGGAGAATACGGGAGTATTTCCCCTCGAACATCTAGGCGGCCCTTCGCTCGGAGTTTGCAGAAACTTCTGCAGCCGGTGGAAGTTCAAAAGTAACTGGCGATGTTCCCGATTCCTTCTCCACGACAAATTCGGGTGCGGGAGTAAAACTGCCTCGCGACAGATAGATCCGCGCCAGTTCGCCAATCGCTTTGAGAAAGTCACTGGGTTTCAGTTTCGATCCCGCTACTTCCTGCCACGAATCCAGTGGGAATTCGTAAAGTCCCTGCTGGCTTTGCGGCTTCAGATCAATCAGCCTCGAAATCACTTCCACATCGAAAATCCAGCGGGAAAGAAACGGTCGGCTAAACGCCATCTGCATTTCCGGTGTCACTCGAAAGAGTTTGGCACCACACTGGGTATCTCGAAGTGCGACTCCCAGCACCTGTGAAGCAACCGTGCTGAAGAGCCTGCCGAGAACACGACGCTGGCGGTTGCGATCGATGTTCCGCCCCTGGAGTTTGAGGCGGGTTCCAATCACAAGTTCAATCTGAGGAAGCCGGTGGAGGACATCGATAAAGCTGGGAATCGCTCCCAGTGGAGTCGCCAGATCGGCATCCCAGTAACCGACGAAATCGACCGATGTTCGACAGGCGGCGAGCACACCTTGCCGGACAGCTTCGGCTTTTCCTCGATTCTGAGGGAGATCGAGCACCGAAATGCGGCCATTCGACGCCGAAGCCATATCTTCCAGCAGCGTAATGGTTGCATCCGAACTGCCGTCGTTCACCATCAGCAGGTGAACATCCGTCGATTTGCGAATGAACTGGAGAAATGCCAGAGGCTTCAGTCGCACCGCTTCATTGAAGCAGGGGATGACAATGGTCGTAGTGGAGTTTGACACAGGTCATCCTTGACGGCTGAGTCGGATCGGATAGAAAATTCATAGCCAATACAGGGCGAATTACCATTACTCAGGCCATTCTTGCCTGAAAGTACTTCGCTGTAGCAGAGAATGCCCCAAAGCTGCAAGATCAGGTTTTTCCGACATGTGCGGAAAAGTCAACGTCGGTCGTGGAAACACTAAGATTTCCGCGTGTGCGACTGACAAGCCGATCAGCCCATAGCTTCCAGTGTACTGAGCGAGATTTCGGCGTCGTCCATCACCGGGAGCGTGCGGAGACCTTTGGGTTCGAGCCGCCACAAGCCAGCCGCACATGGTTCAAAAAACTGCCGGAACCAGAGCATGCTCTGCACGTTCGGCTGAGGATTGAGCAGATAGAACTGCACTTTGCGTTTTTCGAACCAGTCGAAAAGCATGCCAAAAAAGCCGCTGGGAATGTACTTCACAAAAGTCATATCCACAGCAATATCGCGATCGCGGTCGCGTTCAATAATCTGAGTCAGGCCTTCGCGCAACAGAGCCAGATCGGCACCGTCCCAGATTTCCATATCGCCGATGTGCAATAAGGTATGCCCGGCATGCGGTTCAATTCGCATCCGCTTAAAGAATCGCTCAACCTTCATGGTGGCGTCTTCCGTCACGTTTATCGCCTTGTGTAAACGATCGTTCGAGCGAGCAATCATGGTTATTCCTGACAGCAAACGTTGGGCCGACACATCACAAGCTGCGATTTCACGTCGAATCGAGCGGCAACGTTTAACTTTAGCACTGGAATTGCCGCGTGCTGGAAATCTGCGAAAATGTCTGATGTTGTTTTTCAGGAACGGGATGTTGCTGAATGACAACACCCGCCGATCAATCGATCCCTCGTGCTCAACAGGTAAATACGTCACGATCCGCCAAATCGTTGGCCACTGCGAAATTGGCGCAGATCGCATAAGCTGTCGAACGAGGGCTCAAACGCAGGAAGTGGAGCCGCTCCGAATGGAGACTCTGATTCGGACAGGGTGGACACGAGTTGGATCAGGCAGGGAATAAGTCATGACGCGCGGTCAACGACTGGCAGAAACGAATCCGGAATTTATCCACAGGCTGGCCAGTCTGACTCTGGAAGAGGCCCGGCAAATGCTGGGCCCTCAAGGCGATGCCCTGCTGAAGGAGGTTGAAACAGAACCTTTCGACAGTGAGCAGGCTTATCTCGCGGATGGGTTGTTCCGCGTGATGATTCCTCAGCGAAAAAATGATGGCAAAGCGACCCGTCGAAAGGTGGTCGTGGCTGTCCGGCCTGATCGCAGACAACCTTCTGGCCTGGCACTTTCCTGCACAGCGTGCAGCGATGGTTGTACCCATCAGGCATTAGCCCTGCACTACCTTCTCGCTTACAAAGTCGAACTGGGGCTCATCCCCCCGACTGAAGAAGCGTTGCTGCAACTGGCACCGGAACCAAGTCCCGAAGAGTTGCAGAATCAGGCGATTTCGGATCGTCGCGAGCGCGCCCGGCTGGAATCGATGGAGATTCGCCCCCTCGCCCCGGATGATGTCTGGAGTGATTATCTGGTGACCAGCCGCAAGAGCGGGCGGAGCTATCGTGTCGCCCTTCGCGGGATGGAACCGGGAGAATCATATTGCAGCTGCCCGGATTTTCGAGCCAATACGTTAGGCCTGTGTAAGCATCTGCTTCGAGTCCAGGAACATGTGAAGCGCGTCTACTCAGCCGAAGCCCGGTCGAAGAAGTTTGTTCCGGAAGAGATTGCTGTCCATTTGACCTATGGCGAGCAGGTCGAAGTTCGCTTGCTGATCCCTGAAAACTTACCAGTCGAGATTGCCCCGTTACTGGAGTTGTACCGTGATCGTGCGGTGACCGATTTGAGTCATCTGGTGCATACTCTCGCGAAGATTCGCATGGCTCAGGTGCCAGTGGTGATTTACCCGGATGCCGAAGAATTCCTGCAGCAGGAGTTTGATCGCCGCCGGATGAAAGCGATGACTGAATCGCTTGGTCATGACGCGGAAAATCACCCCTGGCGGACGGATCTGCTCACCACACCTTTACTGGGATATCAGTTGGAAGGGGCCGCGTTTCTCGCCTGTGCGGGCCGGGCCATCCTCGCCGACGAAATGGGGCTGGGGAAAACGATTCAGGCCCTGGCCGCGATTGAGATTCTCTTTCGAGAACTGGATATCTCGAAGGTGCTCGTCGTTTGCCCGGCTTCTGTCAAATCGCAGTGGCGAAATGAAATTTTGAAGTTCACCCCGCATTCCGTACAACTGGTGGGTGGCTCGATAGAAACCCGTCATGAGCAATATGGGGCAGCTCCATTCACCATCTGCAATTACGAGCAGGTGCTGAAGGATCATGTCAGCATTGCTGCCAAACGCTGGGATGTCGTGATTCTCGATGAAGGGCAGCGCATTCGTAATTGGGAAACCCGCACTGCCCAGGCCATCAAAAGTTTGCGATCTCGCTTTGCCTTTGTGCTGACCGGAACACCGCTCGAAAACAAACTCGACGACCTCTATTCGATCATGCAGTTCATTGATGATCGCCGACTCTCACCCGCCTTTCGATTTTTCCCCAGGCACCGGATGATCGATCAGAAAGGTCGATTTGTCGGCTATCGCAATCTTGACGAATTACGCGAGAGGCTGGCCCCGGTCTTTCTGCGTAGAACACGATCTCAGGTTCAGCAGCAGTTACCTCCCTGCACTGTCCATCAGGTGCTGATCGCCCCGACATCGGCACAAAGGCAGGTGCATGCCCGGCATTTTGCCCAGGTATCGAGAATTGCCCGTAAGGCGCACCTCCATGAACTCGACTTGATGCTCTTGCGAAAAGAGCTGTTGTATTGCCGACTGGCGGCGAACAGCCCGGAACTCGTCGATGATCAAATCGTGGGAGAATCATCGAAGCTTGACCGCCTGAGCGAGATGTTCGATGAGATGTTTGAAGGGCACTTTGAGAAAGCGATTGTCTTTTCCGAATGGACACGCATGCTCGATCTCATTGAACCATTACTCGACAGCCGCAATCTGCCGTATGTCAGGATCGATGGACAGGTCTCGCAGCGCGAACGGGCAGCATCGGTCTCGCAGTTTGAGGATGATCCCGGCACCCGCGTGCTGCTGGCCAGCAATGCGGCTGCGACGGGTCTCAATCTGCAGGCCGCCACCATTGTGATCAATGTCGATCTCCCCTGGAACCCGGCAATTCTGGAGCAGCGCATCGCGCGGGCGCATCGCATGGGGCAGGAAAAACCAGTTCAGGTCTATGTGCTCGTGACGGAAGAGACGTTTGAAGAGCGACTGCTCAAGACACTGGAAGGGAAGGAACAACTCGCTCGTGCTGTGCTTGATGAAGGTGCCGAGATCAAGGAGGTCTGGCTGACCAGTGGCAGCGACAGTTTAAGGGCTGAATTGCAAGGCCTTCTGGAGCCTGATCCTGATTCGACCGGTGAACGACAGCCGGCGTTTCCCTCTAAGGGGATGCTCGTTGACCAGGCGACATCAGCTCAGGTACACGCCATTCGCGACCGGTTGAAGCATTATCTGGAACGCGATCCA
>JAIXUU010000014.1 GCA_027483405.1 Planctomyces sp.
ACCCGTGGATCGGCGAGCATGCGTCGGACTTGCGCCTTGAGCACGTCGTCCTGAAGCAGTTGGCCCGATTCAGCCAGTTGCAGAAGTTCATCATCGGGCAGACTCGACCACAGAAAATAAGAGAGCCGCGACGCCAGGGGATATGGGGGCAGTGCATGCACCCCTTCCTGACTTGGCTCAGGCTCCGCCAGAAAGAGAAAATGGGGCGAAATGAGAATCGCCATCAAGGGCAATCGCATGGCCTGTGGGAAGGGATCGCCCCGCTGGGAGGCCTGATCGAATAGTGCCAACAGCGGCTCAAGATCTTCCTTGTGGATGGGTCGCCGGTAGGCTCTTTTAACAAAGGGCTCCAGGTTCAATCGTGCGGCTTCTCGCGGCGTTAAGCCAGCCCCCGGCCAATGTGCCAGCAGCTTGCGCCTGGCGGTTTCCAGTGGGTCGATGGATTGACTGGATTCGCGTTGTTGTATGGCAGCAGGTTGTTCTCGCAAGCTTTCGGGAAGAAGCTGACTGGCGACATCGGTGGCGACGTCGAGATACTTTTCTGCCAGAATAGCCGAGGTGAAGAGCGACGAGCCATTGGTATCAAAACCTTCACCACCCGCACCGTCAGCCGGTATTCGAGGGAGAATCTGAAAGTCGAAGCCGAAGAGATCCCGCACACTATTGGCGTATTCGGCCCGCGTGAGCCGGCGGCTCATCACGTAGCCTTGATAGAAATTCTGGGTGGCATCCGTCGCCAGATTGCGGCATTCGTTCTCAGGCCGGGGGAGTGTCCCATACCAGCTTAAGAATCGTTGGAACTCTTCCTCGGATGGCTGAGGGCTCCCTTCGGGAGGCATCTCTTTGGCTTTGACTCGCTGGATGATTGTCTCCCATTTCGGGAGCGATTCCAGCACTCGCTGCGGTTCCTTATAGACGGCGAGATTCAGCTCGCCTTCCATTTTTTTATCGTCGTGGCAACTGAAGCAATATTTTTTGAGATAAGGCCTGGCATCGCGATCAAAGGCCACGGGATCGGCACCATGAGCTATCGAAGTGAAAAGCCCAAAACATACGATGAGCATTAACAACTGCAGACGGCACCGAAAAGAAACAACAACTCGACGTGACCAACCCTGGCTGGAAATCATCGGCGTTCGGCTCATGCAGCAATGGTCGAAATCAAGACATCGCATGGCAGTTGATCAATCGTGAGGAAGGCAGGATTCCGTCGGCGGGAGATCAGGCAGGTCTTTCATCAATCGTTGTTGATGCTTATGAAGTTTAGGCTCCACAGTCTGCATTTGCAATCTTGGTGACTCACCTCCCTTAATCTGAGAGTTTTTTGGGGGCTGTTGGGTGGAACATTGCTGTGCGATCTCTCAAAAAAACTTGGCCAAAGTCATCAAAACCTGAGACAATGAGAGACGAATGCTTATGACGGATGCCGCTGGCTCTTTCCGTAATCTCTCCAGCCACTTGTCACGGATGATGGGTATTGAACTGAATGCCTTTTTAGATACAGCACAGGCAGGGAGACCAGCCATGAGTTCCATCGGTTTTGGAGGTTACGGCTCGCCATTTGTGTCGGGTGCTGCCGGTGTTCCAGCGGCCCAGCCGCAGGGCTCACAGAATCAAAAGGCTACAGCCAGCAGCGATGCCAACCGCGATCTTTCCATCGCACAACTCAATGAAAAATCGATTGGCGATCTGGCGGAAAATCACGGCGTCGACGATCGCGATGCCGATGGTCGCATGCCGTGGACAGCAAACGAAGAACCACCCGCGGAACAGCCCGAAGCCAGCGAAAGCCAACAGGCCATTCACAAACCGCCACTGCATCCCCTCGATGCTGACGGTGAACGTGGCACACTCTTTGATAGTGATGCCTGATCGCTGCTCCAATTGGAGACATATAGTTCTAACGGAATCGACGAGAGTTTCTCGCTCCTTCTCCCGTTCTGACGGGAGAAGGCCGGGATGAGGGCGAGTTCGAACGTATCTGGTTTGCGATCAACGAAGTGCTTTAACTCCGTGGAGTCGTCGTTAAGATCTGACATGTGAAAGCATCGTGGGAGGAGCACTGCTGGCAAGCCAGCAGTGGCACCCGGCGGAAGCGTAAGTGACTGTTGCACATCGTTTGTGAAGACCCTCACCCAGCTCTTCGTGCCACCCTCTCCCACGCAGACGTGGGCGAGGGTTTTTCCTTCTCCCGTTCTGCCGGAAGATGCCTCATGGGAGGATCAGCGAAAGATGGGCCTTGATGGTGTGCTTAGCTCAAGTGAACCGGCCCAGAAAGGCAAAAATTCTCTGTGCGGCAGCATCCAGCTCGGAATTCCACAGTGTCCCTGGAGTCGTTTCCAGGCTGACCTCGTGCGGACAGCCTGTCGAACTCAACTTGGTCAGCAAAGTCTGACAACCCGGATAGCAGAAGTCGTTGCCAGGGTCGCAGAGAATGAGTTGATGGTTGGGACGCAGCAGTGGATTGAGCCAGACTGTCGCCTCCTGCTGGCGAACCGCTTCTGCAGTCGGGAACAATCGATCGAGTGATGTTCCCAAACCATGGATATTGTGCAAATCGACCTTGGGAGCAATCGCGGCAACGATTGGAAACTTTCGGGCATGCCGATAAGCCACTCTCAAGGCACCTTGTCCTCCCACCTCGTAACCTGCCAGTACATAAGGCAGGCCAGATTCCTGCAGGTCAGGCTGAAGTTGATCGATCAGCCAGGCCTCGGGACTGATGGGAACCTGCGTCATGGAAGAACTTTTGGCGATGGGCATTTCCCCCGCATCGAGCCACCAGCAATAAGGGGCTGTGGTGTGATCGAGAGGCTGATCAGCGAAGACCTCACCCTCGCCATGCGGCGAAATGATTGATACACCGGCCTGCAATGCCTCTTGTGACCACACTTCGTTGTCTACCAGCGTGTTGCCATCCATCCCGTGGAGGAACACAATGATCGCCTTGACCGAAGAAGGTGTGAAGACATCGCAGGTAACATTGGCGATGAGACGCGTCTGCCAGAGTTCAGAAAGTTGATTCATGAGGGTGCCGACCAGTTTCCGGATTTCCCACCAGTTTTGGAAAGGAGCCGAATCGGGCCGATCGTCATAGCTCTATCGATGCTCTTGCACATGTCGTAGACAGTGAGAGCAGCAATCGAAACCGCCGTGAGAGCTTCCATTTCGACACCTGTTTTCGCCGTCAGGCTGGCTGTGGCCACAATGCGAAGTTCATCGGGTGATGTGAAAGAAAATTCTATCTCAACGGCATCAAGCCCTAGAGGATGACAGAGTGGAATCAGATCGGCAGTTTTCTTAGCTGCCATGATTCCCGCCAGACGGGCGACTTCGAGCACGTTACCTTTCGCGGTTTCCCCACTTGCAATTCGAGAGATCGTCTCTGGGTGAGCTGTAACAAAACCTTCGGCTGTGGCAATTCGCTCAGTGACAGGTTTATGGCCCACATTCACCATACGTGAGTGCCCTTCGCTGTCGAAATGGGTCAAATCTGTCATGATCGAGGATCCAAATTTCTGGAATGAAGCCAGCACTTAGCCATAATTCAGATTAACTATGTTCCGCTGAATCTGCCTGCCTATGAGAGTAAAGTTGATGGAGATCCCAGCCGAAACAATTCATCATCCCCAGCACAATTCTATGCCTGGCCACGCCTCGGTTGTCGTGCCTGTGATCGATATTCGTAGTGGCTGGGCAGTGCATGCGATTGCTGGAAATCGAGCCCTTTATCGACCTTGGACAGATTCTTTTCAGCAGCCACGCAAGCCTCAACAGTTGGCCGAAGAGTTTTCCAGGGTCTGGCAACCACGTTGGCTCTATGTCGCTGATCTCGATGGGATCATCGATGGCCAACCGCAAACAAGCAGCTGGCCTTGTTTGCCGGGAGATGGTCCGCGAATTCTGATGGATGCCGGTTTTCGAGAAATCGATGATGTTCTAACGGCCGTGAACCTCGGCTACGAGGTCATTCTGGGAACGGAGTCGTTACCGTCGATGGCATGGCTGCAGGAACTGATCGTTCGACTGGAAGACTCACAACGATTGTGGATTTCGCTCGATTTTCGCCAGGGCCAATGGCAGGCACCTGTCGAGTTCCAGCAACTGGGCCTCACGAATTTCATTATCCAATGCTCCAGCTGGTCGATCGCGCATTGGATCGTGCTGGATCTGGCAGATGTGGGGCAAAGCACAGGCGGTTCAACGGCAGCGAAGATTCGGCTGCTCCAGGAAACATTGGAGAGTGCGAGTTGCAACTGTGAATACCCTGCCGAAAGTCGTCAAAGCAAGCTTGCCCAAAGCTGCCAGCATGTCACACAGGCAGTTCCAACGGAAAGAACCTCCACCATTCTGGCTGGTGGAGGCATGCGGACAGCCCAGGATGTTCTGCAATTGCAGACACAGGGCGTGAGTGGTGTGCTCGTGGCCACAGCGCTGATGACAGGCACCATCACACCCGATAAGTTCATCCATTGACGAATGCCGGAAACGATCTGACAAGCTGTTCAAAGAGATTTGCTTAATACGGATTGACTCGTCTGTCCTCAGGCGGTGACTTCAGCCGGTGTGGGATTCATTTTTTCATACGCCGAGAGAATGAGCTCTTCGGTTTCTTCCCAGCCAATACAGCCATCGGTAATGGAGACACCGTACTTCAGATCGGCTGGGTTTTTGAGAGGCTGATTGCCAGGGAAGAGGTTGCTTTCCACCATCACCCCTGCCAGTGCCGTCTCTCCATCGAGACGCCGCTGAATAACATCGTTCCAGACAATGTGTTGCTTGGTGTAATCCTTGTTGGAATTCGCATGGCTGCAATCGACCATGATCCGATCACAAAGATTGAGTGCCCGGAGTTTAGAGACGGCTTCCTGCACGTTTTCTGGTGCATAGTTGGGAGCTGTGCGACCACCACGCAAGACGAGCATGCCCCAGGGGTTTCCTTTGGTGTTGATGATGCAGGTCTTTCCTTCAGGGTCGATGCCCAGGAAACTGTGCGATGTTCGAGCCGCCTGCATGGCATCGAGAGCGACCTGCAAAGTGCCGTCCGTCCCGTTTTTGTAACCGACGGGCATGGAAAGACCACTGGCCATCTGCCGATGAGTGGGCGATTCTGTCGTGCGGGCCCCAATAGCTGCAAAGGCCAGCAGATCGGAAATATATTGAGGCGTAATCGATTCGAGCAGTTCGGTCGCTGCTGGTAATCCCATATCGTTCACTTCCAGCAGAATGCGGCGGGCAGCCCGCAAACCTGTGGCGATATCGAAGGTCTCATTGAGGTGGGGGTCGTTAATCAGTCCTTTCCAACCAACGGTTGTGCGTGGCTTTTCGAAGTAGACGCGCATCACAATCAGCATGTGGCTTTTGACTTTTTCAGCCAGATCCCGCAGCTTGCGGGCATATTCGAGGGCCGCCACATGATCGTGAATCGAACAGGGGCCGACAGTCACAAAGAGACGGGAATCTTCACCACTCAGAATGCGTTTGATCGCTTCGCGCCCTTCGACAACAGTTCGCATGGCGGAATCGGAAATTGTTTCTTCCGACTTCAGGTATCGGGGGGCAATCAGTGGCACGGTATCCCGAACATTCACGTTTTGGAGCGGTTGCATAACAGTCGACATTCTGTGAAAGAACTCAGGGAGGCCTGATTGCTTGAATGCTGAAACTTCATTAACGACTCAACGGTGGAATTCATCTGGCATGGGTTCAAGGCCGTATGAATTCGACAAATTTCAGGCACCCTCAGGAAAGGCTCGTTTCTAGGATTTTAGGTGAGAGCCAGGCCACGGAACAGTCGCAGAGCTGGTTTTCAGATGAGTTTGCCAGTGAAAAGAGAGCTCTGGTGCTCGTCAATCGATTTCCCCACGGGTCATTTCGTGTTGCTTCATCTCAGGATTCATGTTTACTAACCTGCGGATCCTGAACTGGCGAGGAACTTCTCGATGGCATCAAAACCTTGCTTGAGCGTTTCGTCATCTGTAGCGAACGAAAGCCTCACAAAACCTGGAGCGCCAAAGGCATCGCCCGTCACCAGAGCGACATGAGCTTCTTCGAGCAGGATGGTGCAGAACTCGCTGGCGTCCTTCGCGACTTTCCCACTCGCCAATGGCTTATTGAGCATCGATGAAATATTGAAGAACATATAGAACGCACCACCGGGGGGGGGGCAGGTCACGCCAAACCGTTCCTGCCAGGGCCGCAGTCGGCTGAGTGAATACTCCCGTCGGCGTTCAAAGACCACTCGCATGGCCTCGACCGATTCCTGAGGCCCATCGAGTGCCGTGACAGCCGCATACTGGCTGATGCTGCAAGGATTCGATGTTTCCTGGCTTTGGAGGTTATCCATGGCCTTGATGATGGCGGCAGGCCCGATTGTCCAGCCAATACGCCAGCCTGTCATCGCATAGGCTTTGCTGACACCACTGACAATGATCGTCAGGGCTTTGACTTCGGGGCCGAAGCTGGCGAATGAGCGGAACTCACTCCCGGGATAAATGAGTTTCTCGTAGATTTCATCCGAGAGCACTGGAATATTGCGAGCCACTGCAACCTTGGCCAGAGCTTCCAGTTGAGCAGGAGTGTAAGCAGCACCGGTCGGATTGCTGGGATTATTGAGTAACAGCAGCTTGGTTCGAGGAGTAATGGCTGCTTCAAACTGCTCGGTCGTCATCACAAAGCCACTGGCTTCTGTCGTTTCAACAAGCACAGGAACGGCACCTGTCAGTTCGACCAGTGCCCCATAACTGACCCAGTAAGGTGTTGGGATGATGACTTCATCACCAGGGCCGCAAAGTGTCGCCAGAACATTATGAATCGAGTGCTTGGCACCATTCGAGATCAGCACCTGATTGGGAGTGTACTCGATATTGTAATCGCGCTTGTACGCTCGACAGACAGCTTCCTTCAGTTCGGCAATACCACCAGAAGGTGTGTAATGCGTTTTGCCGGCTTTCATCGCTTCAATCGCCGCCGCCTGGATGTGCTCAGGCGTATTGAAGTCGGGTTCGCCCAGCGTGAAGTCGAGAACCTTAACGCCTTTGTTTTTCAGCTCTCGTGCTTTAGCAGCAGCGGCTAAAGTGGCTGAAGGCTTGAGAGCTTCCACGAGCGGAGACAAAGTCATGGCGGGCATGGCAGGCAGTTTTCTATCGTTACAGTAGCGGGAGAAGAATCTCGAAGTCTGGCTTCAGGATTCATGGGTGGGTCAGAAGTTTGTAGGCAGTGTGCTGACGTTCAACAGAGTTCCACCTCAGAATATCGCACAATGAGATTGTCAGGTGAGTTGACGCCAGCGTCAAGGAACGACCCCTTACGGCCGCATTTAGAAACGCAGTCGAACACTTGGAAGTGATCGTCAGCCGGTTTGTGACGCCTGGAATCGATCACAGGTTCGCGATGGTTCGCCCCGCGTCTCGATACTGCCTGGCAGTTCGTTTGATTCAAATCGACGACTTCACGGCCAGCGGGCCTGGATCACGCAACTGATACAGCCGGTTTTTTCCACGAAATCGCTGATTTTGTTACAGAACCCCCAAACCTACCAGCCAGTTTGGCCGATAGAATTTGCCGTAGTCGGTTCTCGAAAGAGTTACGTCGAGCCGTGATTCCCCGAAGTCAAGAGTTGCGTTGCACAGATTGACAATAAACCGTTGCAATAAAACAGATTCCGATTGACCTGTTTCGCGAAGCATCCTAAAACTGAATCTGTCGGGTCTGTTCTAAGTTTCAAGGATGAACCTCACTCTCTATGGAGAGTGTAACTGTTAGGCGCAAAACTCGCTCCAAGGACGCTAGAGCGAACTCCCCTCGAGATGATCTCACCGTGGGAGTATTAAGTGCGTCCAGACACTACAGGAGTTATTGAGCATGGCGACAAAAACGACGACGAAGGCTGCTCCAGCGAAAAAGCCAGTTGAAAAGAAGGCTGCTCCAGCCGCCAAGCCCGCCGCAGCAAAGCCAGCGAAGTCGACCAAGCCTAAGGCTGAAAAGCCTGCCAAGGCTGCACCAGCCGCTAAGCCTGCCAAGGCCACCAAGGCTGCTCCCGCTGCAAAGCCAGCCAAGTCCACCAAGCCCAAGGCTGCTCCAGCCGCCAAGGCCGAAAAGCCTGCCAAGGCACCTAAGGCTGCCAAGCCAGCTGCCCCCAAGACACCTGCTGCCAGCTAGTGCTTAGTACTAACTCGCAACAAAGCATTTGCTCGCCACTCCGACACTCTCGCGATTGGCCACGTTCATGAAACAACAAAGCAGAGAAGCCGGCATTTCCTTGGGATCTGCTGGCTTCTAGCTTTTTAAGGGGTAATGACTGGCACATACCCATCCATTACGACTTCAGGAGTCGTGTGCTGAAATGTGGATTTGGCAGTGCGATCGACGAAATCACGCACAAGCCAAGCATCACTTCCATCAGCAGAAACACCACACCCAGCCCATAAACGTCGCCCAGCCAACCTAAGAGTGGGACCACCATGCCACCCACACTCACCGCCAGGCCAATGGTCACTCCGGAAGCCATGCCCACCCGGTTCGGCAGATACTCCTGACCCAGCACCACGGCCGGACTGGCCGGTGCGAAAAACAGGATCGCCGTCAAAGCGACCATCGCAGCTCCTACCTCCATCGATGGCGACCACACCATCAGGGGAAATGTCAGCATCGACAACCCGAAGCCGGTGATCAACGTGGCTCTGCGGCTGAACCGGTCGGCAAACCAGCCTCCGAGAATTGTGCCACCAATTCCAGCTGCCAGAAAGACCGATAAGATCGTTGTGCCCGAAGCCAGGATCACATTGAGATCGAACGCCCCTGCACTCGCGGAATTGCCTGCGTCCGCCCAGCGCTGTCGCCAGTAAAGTGCCAGAAACGTGTTGATCGCAAAGAACACAATCGATCGCGCTACGACACTGATGGTCAGTACGCCGAAGCCATACCAATCGTCTTTCGCTGGGGCAATCGCTATATGTGGCCGTTGTCTCGACGGCGAAGCAGACATCGAGAACTGCCGGGCCAACAGTGCTGCCACAATAATGGCAGGGAGAATGACCCACAGCATCCCCAGCCTTCCACTCGATTCGAGCAGCCACCAGCCGAGGGCCGGTGCCATGGCAAACCCCACACTACCACCCAGCGAAAAGTAACTCATCGCGGTGGTGCGATAATCGCCCGCCGCCAGATGAGCTTGCCTCGCTGCTTCCGGATGAAAGGCCGCAATTCCGAAACCACTCAGTGCCAGTGCAAAGAGCAACAATCCATAACTGGGGCTTTGTGCCCCTATTCCCAAAGGAATTCCGGCCAGCAACACACTCGCAGGAAGCAGCCAGTGGAGCTTCAAGCGGTCGGCCATCTGTCCAAAAACGGGCTGCACAATCGAAGACATTGCTGCCGTTGCAAAGACCAGCGAGGCACTCATGAAGTATGTGTAGTTTTCTTTGAGCACCAGGTACGAAACCATCGCCGGGACAAGTCCCTGGCAGAGATCCACCGTGGCATGCCCGATCGTTAGCAGCGAGATCGAGCGAGTTTCAATCGGCCTCAAAATCGGGGCCGAACGTATCTCGACTCGTTCCTCATCAGCGATGGAAATCATCGAGCGAACAGCAGCTTCCCTGCGCTGACCAGGTATCAAAACGGACGGCATAACAGCATCAATCGAAAAGTGAACTCATTCTCACAACTGCCAACTGTCCATCAGTTAACAGCCAACCTAGCCAGACGCCTTGCCACGTGGAACATGTTGTCTGGCGGCAACTCTCCCCGGGTTATCAGCAAGTACCGCGATCAAGGCTCGGTTCTAACACCCCACCAGTGGTTTCTCTCGATCCCGCCAGAAAATCACAGGTACTGGTCTCTTGCCGCAGCCCTTGTTTGATCACTCCGTCGGGACACACCTCGCCTCCCGCCGGTTCAAGGAAATTCCAGTTGCGCTGGACGTGTCGGTCTTTGGCAACATCTGTGGCTCATCCACCACATCCCACGCTTCGCTGTGGCATTCCGGCAACATGTAGCCCACTCGATTCTGTTTTTAAGCGTCCTCGCAGATTGTCACAAGTTGTTGAAATCAAGCATGTTGTGAGCATGCAAAATCTCAGGGAAACACTCTGTTCAGGATTGTGGCGCAGCGTTTGTTCTCTCTCCTTTGCGCACCGTCAAGTGGTGCAATCAAACCGCTGCGTTTCCATCGATTTTTCATCAAGCAATTGACGGCACACTCAACCCTGGGTCTCTCGCCATGAACAAACCTGTCATCGTTGTCCTTTCATGCGATCAGCAACTGGCCGTGGAACTCCCTTCAGCCTTGCAGGGCCGGGTTGATGTTCGTGCCTGCGATACAACTGAAGAAGTACAGGATCTGCTCCGGACAGTCACACCTCAAGGTTTTGTGGCCGACTTCCGTCGGACATCTCATAGCGGGATGGCCGAAGCCCGGTTGCTGTCACTTCTTCAGGAACGATTTCCCGCGTTGCGAATTGCTCTCGTGACTCCCGATCGCTGCCCGGAACCATTGCAGGCCCGAGTCAACGAAACCGATCTGACACACTTCAAGGGCCGTGTCGATTCACAAATTCTGGCTCAGACCTTCCGGGAACTGGCCGATCGCGTGGCCCCGGCTGAACCCTCGACATTACCCAGAGGCCAGACGAGCACCAGCGCTGAACCTCAGTATCCGGCTGTGCGAAACACGCCTGCGAGTACACCACGGGCCGCCGTGACCAGCACCTCATCCACGCGAAGTGCAGTTCCCACCCACGAGAGCGCCATGCTCGATACGGCAGCTGGGAATATCAGCCGCCGGTTTGAAACGAGTTCACCCCAGCTCCAGCAAATGCTGGCCGACCTCGAAATTGCGGCCCGCCACGATGTCACCATTATGCTCATTGGCGAAACTGGTGCGGGGAAGACCTATCTTTCGAGACTCATTCACGAAGCCTCACCCCGGCGGACCGATCCGTTCCTGCCTGTCGCCTGCGGTGCCCTGCCCGATGACCTCATCGAAAGTGAACTCTTCGGCCACATGAAAGGCTCGTTCACCAGTGCCCATGCCGATAAAGA
>JAIXUU010000178.1 GCA_027483405.1 Planctomyces sp.
ACTCCCGCCAGAAGGGGTGGCCGTGCGTGCTGCATACGGAAGCTGGTCGGCAATCGCAGGATTATGTCTTGAACGACTGGGCAGTCCTGGCGGCTTCGAATAGTGGCAAGACAGCAGAAGTCATCCGGCTGTTTACGCAGCTCAAAGGAGCCGGGCATCCCGCGCTTTACAGTTTGACGGCGATGGCGGCATCGCCATTGGAAGCTCTTGCCAAACGCGGGCATGTCCTCCAGTGCGGGAAGGAAGGAGCGGTCGCAGCGACCAAGAGTGTGATTGAACAGGCTCTGGTGGTTCGGGCACTGGTCGAAGCTGTGGCGGGTGAATCGAATCTCAAGGGCCAGCTGCCGACACTCGCTGATCAGGTGCAGAAAGTGCTGACTCAGCCGATTGATGGGGAGATCATCGAGAAGCTCGCCAACGCCAGGACGATCTATTTCGCGGGACGGAATGATGGTGTCGCGGAAGAGCTGACACTCAAGACCAATGAAATCACGCGTAAGCCGAGCGATTTCCTGGAAGGGACGTATGCCGTCCATGGGATTGAAGAAATCATGCAGGCCGACGATGTGGTGGTGTGGATCAATCCTTATGCCGAGTCCGAACAGAAGTTCATGGATGTGCTGGTGAAGGGAGTGGGATTGACCGTCGTGACCATTTCGCCCCGCGAGACGATGTTCCCGAACATTCAGATTCCGGATGGGGGAAGTCTTGCGGGGTTTGTCGAACTGTGTGCAGGCTGGAACCTGCTGGTGGAGATCGGCATGGCTTTGGCCGTGAATGTGGATAAGCCTCAAAGAGCCCGCAAAGTGGGCAACGAGTTCGTGGCGGGCTAATCTTTCTTCTGTGAGATAAGCCTTCACCTCAGGAAGAGACCAGCCGCATGGCGGAAGACATTTGTACGCGATTGCTGGATCTTTGGCCGGCTGAGGTCGATCGGATTGATTATTCGTTGCCGACAGCTCCGGACAATCTGGCCTTCGACGAAGCCTTATTGCTGACCGTGAACGATGAGCCCGAAGCGGCCTGTGTGCGGTTCTGGGAATTGCGTCGGTATGCCGTCATTCTGGGGCGTTCCAACTCGCGTGAGAAAGAGGTCAATGCCGAAGCCTGTGCTGCTGATGGAGTGGAGATCTTTCGGCGGTGCAGTGGAGGGGGGACTGTCGTGGCAGGGCCGGGGTGTCTGATGTTCACGGTCGTGGTGCCACTCACTGCGGAGATTTCCAAGCTGGGAGTACCGGCGACAACCTGTCAGCTGTTAGGAAGAATCGTCAAGCAGTTACGACCCATGGTGGGTGATGTGCAGATCAAGGGGACGAGTGATCTGGTGGTTGGTGAGCGGAAGTTTTCCGGGAATGCCCAGAAATATAGTCGGCATGCGCTGTTGCACCATGGTTCGATTTTGTATGGATTTGATCTGCTAAGAATCAGTCGCTATCTAAACATGCCCTCTCGGCAGCCCGATTATCGAGTCGGTCGCGGCCATGATGAGTTTGTGATGAATGTGGCGGCGACGCGCGAACAGCTCACTGCTGCAATTGCCACTGCCTGGAATGCTCATGAAGATGAGCACTTTGTGCCCCCTTATGATCTGACGGCCCAGTTGGCGCGAGACAGATATCGCACTCCCGAGTGGAATGCCTGAGACACTTCGAGGAAGACGTTTCCAGGGGCCACTTTGGGTCGTGAACGCGACTGAAGAATAACGAGACTTCGGTCGATGCGGGATGTGCGGCCCTGAAGATCGAAAAATTGTGTCACTGCACGGCTTTTTCCCGTCAATTGACTCCTTGAGCAGGACATGCTGTCCTCAATGCTGGGCAACGATGCGGCTCGTGTGATGAAATTGAGCTGTTCGATATGTCGTAGAGCGAGTTCCGGACGATTTGAAAGGTGGGCCATGGTCAGCCAGGAAGTGGGTCATCCTGTCGATTCTGAGAAACTCAGGCAACCTGCTGGTGGCCGACGGGAGTGGCTTTCGACATTGCGCTACGGGCTGATTGTCGTGCTCGTGGGTTATCTGGCTGTGGCTTACGTCATTTTGCCCATGGGGTGGTGGCGGTATGAGAAGCGGCATCCGGCTTTGACGAATGCCCCCACGCTCACACACACCAAGCTGGGAATTCCCGGTGATCCATTAAATGTGGGTTTTGTGGGGAGTGAAGAGCAGTTAATCAAAGCTTTTCATGCGATTGGCTGGACTGAAGCCGAGAAGATTGATCTGAAATCGAGCGTGGGGATTGCCGAGAGCACAGTGCTTGACCGTCCGGATGCCGTCGCTCCGGTGAGTAGTCTGTACCTGTTCGGGCGTAAGCAGGATCTCGCCTTTGAATTGCCAGTGGGAGAGAGTGCCCGCCAGCGGCATCATGTGCGATTGTGGCGTTGTGAAGAGAAAGACGATCAGGGCAGACTCTTTTGGATCGGGAGTGTGACATTCGATGAGCGGGTGGGATTGAGCCATACGACGGAAGAGATCACCCACCATATCAGCCCTGATGTCGATGGTGAACGAGATGGGCTGTTGAATTCCATGCTGAAGGCGCGGCAGATCGAGGCCATTGAATATGTGGATGATTTTCAGCCAAAGGCCCAGGGGAAGAATGGCGGTGGAGATCCCTGGAAGACCGATCAGCGATTGGGCTGGGGTACGTTGATCGATTGATAGGCCATGGGGATGAGTGCGATGGGGTACCTGTTGCCGGGATGTTCGCCATGTGAGGGGATGGTTCGCGTTGTTGAATAAACCTGAAGTCCACAACCAGCCAAACTCTCCTGCTGACCATTTTGAATCGGTTGGATGTGGACATGATCACGACCACGATCATGACCATGGTCACCGCCATGACCATCGGTCAGGTGCTGTGCAGCAGGGGTTGCCAACCGTGCCGGTTCGTTCGTGTGGACATGGTCATGGGCACGGGCATCTCCATGCCCATGGGGCGAGTATCAATCTGGGGATTGCGTTTGGGTTGAACCTGCTGTTTACGATCATCGAGTTTGCAGGGGGCTACTGGACGAACAGCATTGCGATTACAACGGATGCCGTGCATGACCTGGGAGATTGCCTGTCGCTGGGCCTGGCGTGGTGGCTGCAGATTGTTTCGAGGCAACCACGAAGTCCGCGGTTCACCTATGGGATGGGGCGACTATCGCCTTTGGGGGCCTTTCTCACCGGGATCGTACTGATCTTCGGGTTGATTTATGTGACGGGAGAATCGGTACAGCGATTGTGGGATCCACAACCTGTGGCAGGCGAGAAGGTTGTGCTGATCGCGATTTTAGGATTGGCATTTAATGGATTTGCTGCCTGGCGACTGCATGGCGGCATGACCCTCAACGAGCAGGTGGCAAGCTGGCACTTGTGGGAAGATACACTCGGTTGGGCAGCAGTGCTGGTGGGTGGTGCCATCATGTCGATCTGGCATGTTCCGCTCCTCGATCCACTGCTGGCAATTGGTCTGGCGGTCTTCGTGTTGTGGAATGTGAGCCGAAATCTGTGGCGCGTGGGCGAGTTGTTTTTGCAGGCACTTCCGGAAGGGATTGATGCGAAAGCGCTGGAGTTGACGGTGCAATCGATAGCAGGTGTGCAGAAGGTCGAAAATCTCCATGCGTGGACACTCGATGGTGAACGACATGTGCTGACGATGCGAGTGATCTGTTCGCCAGCGACCTTTGAAGAGGTCGAACAGGTCAAAGCCCTCATCCGGGAAAAAGTCGGCCAGTTGGGATTTGAAAACGTGACGATCGAGACGTGAAATGACCCTGTGGCAAACTCTTCGG
>JAIXUU010000272.1 GCA_027483405.1 Planctomyces sp.
ATTGTGGTGAGAGCCACCGATCTAGGTCGCGGCAGGTTCAAGCTGGTCTGCCGGTTTCAGGCACCGATGACAGCTTCTCAGCTTGAGCGACTCTCGTGGTCGGCCCAAGATCCGTGGTCGCTACCAACGGCCGAAGAATCGGCCTGGCAGACCTGCGATGCACATGAAATCCAGAATGTCTGGGCATCGACCTTTGATGAGCTGATGCGACACGACCAATTGTCAGTCTCGTGCGAAGTTTAGCCCCTGAAATTGATTGCGAGAGAATTCTTAAATGACAAAAGCCATTCCCAAGGTCGGTGACCAGTGGGAATGGCTTTGCTATTTCAAACAGTCATTACCAGGACGTTATGGTGTCTTGGGAGCGTCGTTGTTGTTGGCTTCGTTCAAAGCCACGGCACCCAGAGTTGTACCAGTCGCACCAAGAATGATGGCGGTGGTGTTGACGGGGTTGAATAGGGAACCTCCTTGAGCACGGACAGTGCTGGGGGAAGAGACCATGACAATGCCGTTCTTGGATGAAGGAGGAGCTGTCCGCTCTGTCCATACGCGGTAGGTCCCTTCGCTGTTGCCAGCAGAGACCTGATAGACGCCACCCTTGAGGCCATTAACGCTGAACTGACCGTTCTTGTCGCTGTTTGTGCGAGCAACTTCCTGGCCGTTCTGCTTAATAACGACCTGAGCGCCGTTCAGGGAGACACCCTGGGCATCGACCACGCGACCGTTGAGCTGACCACTCACCAGAGTGATATCGCTGACTGGCGCCACTGGCTTGACGGCTGGAGCAACTTCACCGGCTGAAACGATTCCGGCAGGCGACAACACGCCGGCACAGACAGCAGCCACAGCCAGGCTCTTTACGAATCCGAAACTCTTCATGTTGACAAGTCCCTTTGCTAGGAGTTTCCAACGCGGGCGAAACTCCTGCCCCAAAGAGTGGACAGTCATTCCCCACGATCACCAAGAACGAATCGAAACCAGTCGTATGGTTTCGTCTGAGCTGATTCTGCGAATCGTGGCTCAGTCCATGCGCCCGCTATGGAATTGGTGTATTCGTTCATCATTTGGCATCGGACGATTTGTGCCGGTGCACCATACGAAAATCACCTGTTTTGAGTTTTTTCAGATATTCAACTCAAAACTTGAGCGTAAATTCACGACATGTCACTTTTCTGTTTGAAACAACACGTTTTATAGTGTTTGAATCGTGAAAAGATCGGCAGAAATTGCCACCTGCAGGTTTTGGCAGTTATCTCGCTGATAGGGGAAACGAATCAGCGTGAAGATCTACGGTAGCATCGTTTGAGATCACAATTTATTGATCGCTATGTCGTAGAGGCTTGCGCAGATATCCTCGAATGCGGCGTAAGCACGATAGAAGCAGAACACCTATCAACCACCCCACAACAGCGCCCAAAAGATCCGCGACCCAATCCCAGAAATCTGCCTGACGGCGGAAGTAGGGTTGTGTCAGTTCATCAAGGGCGGCGTAGGACGCGATGATGAGCATGGCGATGGCAAAACGCTGCCAGGTCACGCGTCTGAGAACCTGATGTCTGACACCAAAGAGAAATCCCAGACAGGCGTAACCCGTAAAGTGCAGTACATAATCGGGGAGTCGCGGTACAATTTTCGGTACGACGGGCCGGTGTGTGAGGAAGAACATCAGCGGCCAATAGAGAAGCAGCAGGATCAGAGTAATTGTCGAAATTGTCGTGACCAACCGCTTCACAAGGCGATGCTCCTGATGCGAGATTTCGGAAACTCTCTGGAATCCGGTAGCTATTGAGAAAACTGTAAACCACTAATTCTTAATACAGTACTAAAGCTGCATGTTTTGAATTTCGCGATAGGCCTCAATCAGTTTATTGCGAATTTGCAAAGTCAGTTTCAATGCCAGATCGGCTTCCCGAGCTGCGGAAAAGGTTTCGACCATCGACAAGTCAGAGCCTGTCAAACTTCCGGCAATCTGGGAATGCATCTGTTGTTGCTGGCCGTTGGTGGCATCCAACGACTGGCTCAATAAATCCGCGAAAGAGACTGTGGGCTGAGTGTTTGGAACCGATTCTGGAAGTGCCAGTGGCTGCGACCAGGCCGTAAATGGGACGGCCTGCCCGGGAGCAGGAAAAAACGCCGGCTGTGAGATCATGTTTGACATAGACGTTTACCTACAATTCATTTCACCAATATCCAAAACGGCCTGTTGGGTGCATGGAGTTCTTACGGAATGCACCAGTTTAAATTCATGCAAATTGGTGCATTAGCATGCACCCTACAAAATGCAATGCAGGCCGATCTATTAACCTAATAATCGAAAGGTGTTCTGGATCATATCTTTTGTGACTTCCATCGTCGTGACGTTGGCTTCATAAGCGCGGCTGGCTTCCATGGCGTTTACGAATTCTGTCACGACGTTGATGTTCGGATAAAGTACTTTTCCCTCCGCATTGGCATGGGGATGACCTGGTTCATAGGCCATCCGCGGCGGCGAGACGGTATCAATCTCGACCGTTGATGCCACTCCCTGGCTGCCAGTTGGACTGGTCGTGCCGACAGAAGTTGGCTGCATCATGACGAGCCGTCTTTGAAAAGGAGCAATTTTCCCCTCTTCATTCTGGGTCGTATTCACGTTAGCGATATTTCCCGCGATGGTATCCATCCGTGTTCGCTGGGCAATTAAACCACTGGTACTGATATCAAGAGTATGGAACATGATAGATTAGACCTGTTCGCTGATGACTGATTGAAGCTGGTTATACTGCAGATTCAATAATTCAGTCGCAAAACTTTGCAACATCGAGTTCTTGGAGATCTGTGTCATCTGCTGTTCGATGCTGCGATTGTTCGCATCCTGAAAGGTAATACCCGGCTGGGTTTTCTTTTCGCTGGCCTGGAAGAGAGTCTCAGGGAAGAAATTGGTGGAGTGGTTTGATGTCGCTAAAGGGGAGATCAGATCTGTTAAAGGATTTTCAGGATTTGCTAAAGGCGGATGCAGACTGGCTGGCTGTGCTGTCTGTGATTCATAAGCTTTTTTGAGTGCATTCTGAAAGTCGGCTACAGGCAGGTCGCGCATGCGATAGCCGGGAGTATCGATATTGGCCACGTTTCCTGCGAGGACATCCTGCCTGAGTTCTGCAAACTTGGCTGTTTGTTTGAGCAGGTTTGACGTTTGTGATGTGAGCAGGTGATTGAACATTGCACGTGCCTCAGATTGAAGCTGAGAAGGGAGATTTCAAGAAGGGGAGAGGGGAAAAAGGGGCAGAAGGGTAGAAGCCGGAGAGGGAATTCAACCACCATCAAAACACTAATACGCCATACCCGGCGAACGGGTATGGCGTATGGTGAAATCTGTATCAGGCAGCACGGGTTTCGAACGTGCTGATCATCGGCTCGACAGTTTCGACTGTCTCTGCCGGTGCTGCAATGCGGTTTGAGCCGGGCCCCCCTCGTGGTGGGTAGCCATACTCGCGGAGCTTGCCTGAGAGTGTGCGAATGCCGATCTGGAGAGCACGAGCTGTCTTTTCGCGATTTCCTTCAAAGCGGGTGAAGGTCGATTCGATGAGCTTGCGTTCCATTTCGGCCAGAGTCAGGCCGGGCACGATATCTTCTTCTTCCTGGGCCAGTGGCTTCTGAATCCAGGGCTCGATCATTTCAGCAGTGAGCTTGTGGCTGCAGTCGATTGAACAGGCTCGGTCAATCACGTTTTCGAGTTCACGGATGTTGCCGGGCCACTTCCACTGACGCAATCGATCGAGAGCTTCGACAGTCAGCATGCGTGGGGGACGGCCTTCGCGAACCGAAACACGATGCAGGAAGTGTTCAGCGAGTGTGGCAATATCTTCAGGTCGTTCACGCAGAGCGGGAACTTCGACAACATAATCCTGCAGAGCTTCCGCCAGATCAGCCCGGAAGAGATTGCGGCTGACGAGTTGTGTCAACCGGATGGAAGTCGAGGCCATGATCCGCACATCGGCCCGAATGGGTTCGCCAGTAATCGGGTGCTCGCGTCGTTGCTGGCGTACGAGGTTCAGCAATCGTCGCTGAGCAGGGATGGCGAGGTTATCAATCCCGTCGAGGTAAATTGTCCCGCCTTCGGCCTGATGAATGCGGCCCGGCAGGTGCTGGCGACCATCTTCTTGTGGTGGGCAGGGTGCACCGAAGAGTTCCACTTCGAGCGCTTCGACGGAAAGGACATGGCAATCGACGCGGATGAAGGGGCGGGAACCACGTCGGCTGGCTTCGTGAATCGATTGAGCAGCAATCGTTGCACCGGCACCAGGTTCAGCCACAATCAGTACTGAACCCGCCTGCTCGGCAGCATGCTGAATCTGCTGGCGGAAGGTCTGCATGGCAGGGCTGTGGCCCACCATATCCCGCAGATTGCGATTGGAGATCTGACGCTTCAGCCGGCGGTTTTCTGAACTGAGGCGGCCACGCTGGGCAGCACCCGAGACAAGCTGATAGAAGACTGTCGAGTTGACAGGCCAGGTCAGGTGTTCAACACCAGCTACTGTGGAGTGCTGTGCAAACTCGCCGGGGTGAGAAGCCACCTGGAGCAACTGAGTTGCCCAGCCTCGCTGAGAGATCTGGCCAGCCAGTTGGGCAACAGAATCCTGAAGGCCAAGTGGTCCGACGATACAGATGTCCGAAGGGACAGTCGACAGAATCTGCACGGCTGCATCGACGGTCGCACAGCGCTTCAGGTGGAAGCCTGCTGTTTGAACGTCGGCCGCGAGACGGTCGCCGATCGAAGGATCATTCGTTACGACCAGCACGCTGATCGAGCTGTCGACAGGAGCAGCCACACGTCGTGGGAATGGAATGATGTCGGGATTCATACAGTGATCTTCGACAGGAGGGAGGGGGGGCGGGAATTAAACGGCAGGAGGGGAAAGGCAGGCTCGGGAAGAGCCTTTATCGATCAACAGAGAGGACTGAGAGATCTCAGACTGACTGTCTAGCGAGGCGAATTCAAAGACGGGGAAAGCAAAAAATCGTGGGAGATTCAGCGAAAGGAAGCAGGGGCAGATTCTCAAGGCGAGAAGGTTTTTGAGATCTTCATCCATTGATCAGAGCTCGATTGAGCAACATGGCCAGTGGCTGAATTTCTAAGAGATGCGAAAGGAATACTGAAGATTTGGAGAGGGGAGTAAGGCAGGTTTTTTGTGAGGCGAAACTGACATGAACGTCAGCGGTGCGTGGTATGTAACTAACTTTCCCAAACGACGCGAGCCCTATTTTCCGCAAAATTTGCAGAATCGTAGGCGGAGGCCGCTGCCTGAGCGGAAGAAGCGGCAGAAAGTGCTGCTTGCACCTCATTTTTGCGGGCAGAAAGTGCTGTGGAAGCCCTGGATTCGACGGCCAGCAACTCTTCGGTGAGTGATGTGATCTCGCGAATACGGGCTGAAAAGAGTTCTTGAGCTGTGGCTGGGAGTGATTGGCCCTGGGTGCGAATCAATTCCCAGACATCGCGATAAGCCTTGCGGTGTTCGGCCATGGAATCGAGCAGTTGCTGTTTGTGAGTCAATAAAGCGATGAGATCAGCGTAGTTTTCCTGCTCGATGAGCTGGGCCTGATCAGCAGAGAGCGTTTTCAAAGCCTGCATGTAGCTTTTCCACAGTTCCAGAGCCTGCAGGGGTGATAATTGGGAAGTCATCAGAACGTACTCGATCAGGGACGCTGGCTGAAATTTCGCACAAATCGATCATTGAAAAACAAACCTCTCCTGTCGAGTTCAGAAATTGAACCCGTGCAGGAGAGGAACTGTATCAAGCCGTTTGTTGGCTATGCTGAAGGGATTCTTGCGATTACGTGCAGTTGATCAGCTATTTCTATTCGCTTCGGGAAGCTGCTTGGCACGTTTGGAAACATCAATTTCCAATGGGCCAAAAGCCTGCTCGAATCGCTGCAGTGAGGCACCCAAAGCCGCCCACAGCCGCTTGGCGGTGTAGTAGTTCATGACGACTCGCTCGGAGATTTTGATCTGACGAGCCGAATTTGAAAACGGCATGGGATCCAGCCCGAAATCGACGACAACTTCCTCGGGTGTCCCCGCAACACGTGCGAAATTTGAGTAGAGCGGTTTGAGATCGGCAGGTTCCTGAATTTGCGGCTGTGCCACGTTCAGAGTGCTGTTTCCATTCGAACCAGTCGCAGATTGTCCATCGGCCATGAGGCATCCTTCCTTGCAGGCAAGCAAACAACTATCCTTAATTCACACGTCTGTTTCACGAGATAAGCTCAAGTGTGAATCATTCGAGTCTGCCCAGATCATCCGACGATTCCCGATGTGGGTCAATTCTGTTTCTACGAAAGATCGTTCGAGAATTTGTTATGACGCAGACCTGGTCTCTGGCGATTGATTCGGGAAACAGCCGGGTTAAATTTGGGCTCTTTCGCGATCAAAGCCATGCCCAATTCGAAGAACCGATCGAATTTCTGGCGCTCGATCTGCAATCTCCCCTGCCTGTTGAGACCCTGAATCAATGGTGCCAGCGGGCCATGGCCTCAGGTGCCAATAAGCTGCAATCGATTGCTGGTGGATCCAATCCGAGAGCACTTGATTGTTTGCTGGCCGCGTGGCCAGAAGTTGCCATGCATTATGATGATGCAGCAAAACAGAGCTTCTGGCCGCGCCCCCATGTGTTGAGAAGTGGCCTGGATTTGCCGATCGTCATTGATGTGGATGCCCCCGAACGTGTGGGTCTGGATCGACTTTTTAACGCAGTGGCGGGGAATACGATTCGCTTACCCGATCAGCCGGCCATTCTGGTCGATGCAGGGACAGCGACCACGATTGACTGGGTCGATGCGACGGGCCGTTTCTGTGGAGGTGCCATACTTCCCGGGATTGAGTTGGGGGCCCGCGCACTGCATCAATACACAGCGTTACTTCCACTGATCAGCCGGCAGGAACTGAGTGCTCCACACCCTCATGTGATTGGCCGGAATACGCGTGCCGCCATGTCGAGCGGACTCTTCTGGGGGCATGTGGGAGCGATCCGCGAGATTTCGACCCGACTATCGGCCCACACTCAGCCCCCCGTCCTGCTGTTGACCGGTGGAAGTGCAGGAATTCTGGCGGGTGAATTCCCACAAGCGCGCCTGGTTCCTGCCTTAGGACTCTGGGGCATGATCCTTTCGATGCCCGTAGAGTCGTGAGCTTTTCCCTCAGGGGGATAGTACATGGAAAACTGTACCATTTACGGAAAGCTGCATTAGTACGTTTCCAATATTCAACCGCGCTCCTTGGTATGGGGTGGCTGAGGCCAAACGTCTTCGCGAACCCCCAGATCGTGCCGACGAATGCTGGGGGTTCGAAGACTCAACCCCAGCCACCCGCCGCGCAATTCTTTATCGGAATCCGTACTAAGTGGCGGAACCGGCTGCGGCTTTCTTCTTGGCTCCTTTTTTGTTTCCTGCCTTCTTGGCGTTATTGGGCTGGTCAACAACTTTGGGAGCAGCCTGTTCGTGACTCCATTGATCCCATAGTGCCTGCAATTCTTTGACCTTGGCCGGGTTTTCTGCAGCGAGATTTTTCGACTCGGCAATATCGCTGGCCAGATCGTAGAGTTCGGGCTGTCCACTCCCTCCGCGGGCGACAACCAGCTTCCAATCGCCATGGCGAACAGCCCATTGCTCACCAAATCGCCAGTACAAGGTTTCGTGGGGCTTGTTTGCAATCGAACCTGTGAAGTAAGGGACCAGATCGACACCATCCAGCTTCCAGGCGGGATCGATTTTGCTCCCTGCTGCGGTCAGCACGGTAGGCAGAACATCCAGGTTGATGACAGGATTGTCGTAGGTTTTTCCGGCAGGGAGCTTACCTTTCCATTGAACGAGGAACGGTACGCGTGTGCCCCCTTCGAACGTGGTCATTTTGAAGCCGCGCAAAGGGCCATTCTGAGATGTCGTGCCCTGAGTCGGGCCCCCATTGTCTGCGATGAAGAAGACCAGAGTGTTTTCTTCCTGCCCCAGTTCTCGCACCTTGCCCAGTACCTGACCAATGGCGTCATCCATGGCGGACATCATGGCTGCGAAGAGTTTACGCTTGGGATCTGTGATCGATTCAAAGCGATCGAGGTACTTCTGAGGAGCCTGCAGTGGAGCATGCTGTGCATTGAATGGAAGATACAAAAACCATGGTGACTGCTGTTGCTGATCAATCCACTCCACCGAGCGTTTGGCATATTCGTCTGTCGTGTAAAAGTTTTCGTCGGAGACTTCTGCGACATCATTTGAGACTCGGGAATCGACAAACTTTGTGGGATGAAAAAACGGGGTGTTCGCGAGTGTGCCGAAGAACTCGTCAAAACCTCGTTTTGTGGGTCGATACTCGGGGCCATCTCCGAGGTGCCATTTGCCGACACAGGCTGTTTTGTAGCCTAAGTTATGCAGACGATCAGCCAGAGTTGTTTCCTGAAGATCGAGGCCAGAGACATTGGCAATACGATTGAACTCATGCCCAAAGCGGGTGGGATAGCGGCCCGTCAACAAGCCAGCTCGGGAAGGACTGCAGTAGGTCGCTGCGACATATCCTTGGGTGCACCGTACCCCATTTTTAGCGAGAGAATCGATGTGAGGCGTGGGGATCTGTGGATTTCCCTGAATCCCGGTTTCTCCCCATCCCAGGTCATCCGCATAGAAGATGATGACATTCGGCTTCCTGGTGGTCTGAGTTTGCTCAGCCCCTCGTGCCGGATCGCAGATCGAAGACATCCCCACCAGGCAGATCGCCACGAGACAGATCGGAGAGAAATGGAAGCCGTTACGCAGAACCATGATGCCTACTTTCCGAGAACGTCTTGAACAACCAACGCATGACGAGCTGGCTGCCTTACTCAAAAACATGATTACTTTGCTCGAAGCTTATCTATCACCATTTTGATAGTCAATTATTTCATTGAAGATTCTGGCTGGGGCCAGGGATCTGTTCTGTCACAAATTCGATGAACAGGCGTGCGACTTCATGTTGCCGCCAGACGCGTAGAGGGATGCGTTCTCCCGCAGGAACTTGAGAGGGCAAATGCCAGCAAGTGCTTTTCGAGAGATGAGTTGAGTCTCGAAAAACGATCGCTGCATGGACTTCACCATCCTGTGGAATCGGTGCATGGGGCCCCAGATGACCTGTAATGGCGGCAGCGATATCTGCCTGAGGGGTCAACTGCAGCACACCAGCAGCCATCTCTTGAGCCACTTCACGACTGACGGCGGTGTACTGGGCCAAAGTTGCTGGCGAGACTCCCAGCCAGGTGGTTTTGGTCTGTTCCTGATAAACGACGGCAGATCCACAGTGCCAGGTACTGATGCCGGGAGTCTGTGCCAAGGTAGCGCTGACCAATCCAGCCGTGCAGCTTTCGGCAAGGATTAACCTCTGTTTGGTATCAGCCAGTTTGCCTGCGAGCCTGACTGCTGCCTGTTCGAGAGGTGTGGGCATGACAAGCCTCTGAATGAATCTCTGGCAGAACTCAATCGCGCGGTCGCAGTGACCAAGCGACGTGCTAAATCGCCTACTTGGTCTTGCGATAACTGACGGTAAACTCTTCCAGAGTCAGTGATTTTGTCAGATCAGCCCCAACTTTTTCGAACAGTGGCTTCAGACGTTTACTGACACTCCACTCATCGGGATCGACGGAACCATTTTTGTTGGTGTCGAGCCGGTCAAAGTAGCCTTTGGCTTCGACGGCAATGGCGTCTTCACCTGATGAACCTCCGGCTTGGGGAGGAGGGCCTCCTCGTCCGCCTCGATCACGAGAACCACGGTCACGTCCCTCACTTCCAGGTGTCGCTCCTGAACTGGCCGATGTGGCTGAGAGATTGCTCGCGACGGTTGATCCGCCGATAGTGCCACCGATGATTCGGGCAGCCATCGCTTCACTGACAATTTCGTCGGCAGTTTTCGTTACAAAGGCGGGAAGGCGAATCTCTGCGGGAGTGATGTACCCATCACCGTTATGGTCATAGGAAGCGAAATCTGCCCTGCGGGAGCGCGGCCACTCGGCAAACGAAATCTGATGGTCTGCGTTGAGATCCAGAGGCTTGTAATCATCGGGCAAAGTGCGGGGAAAATCGTACTTGGGAACCTCAGTTTTCTTGCCCCGATCACTTCCGCGATCTCTATCGCGACCGCCTTCACTGCGATCATCACCGCCTCGACTACCAAAACTGCCACGACCACCAAAGCCTTCTCCGCCGAATCCGCCGGGTGGGCCACCACCAAATCCGCCGGGTGGGCCACCGCCGAATCCGCCGGGTGGGCCGCCGAATCCACCACCCGATTCTTCGCGTTGACGACGCATCTGATCCATGACTCCTGAGAAGTCTTCCCGACTGACAGGACGCGAAAGATCAACGCCACTTTCTTCGAGGCGGCCTCGCAAAAAGCCGGGTACACGATCCAGTTCCTCGCCAGAGAGCACACCATCGCCATCGCGATCCATCATGCCCCAGAACCGGGCCGAGCGGTCTTCGCCGTCCTGTGCCGCAGCGATGTTTCCCCAGGAAATCGAGGCCACAAACAATAGACAGCAGCCCCATCGAAGGCCGTTTTCAGCAACTCTGGTCATTGTGTTGGAACCGGGCATTGGCTTGCTCCAGGCTGCCCATGGCAGTGATTCAGGAAAAATCATGCATAGCACCGCGGGTTCGCGGTGTTCCTACGCAAGGTTTTTAACCCTCAGTTCCGGGGAGAGTATCGCATCTGTCAGCATTGTCTTGGCTGAATCGTGGAAAGAGGGCCAAAAGTTCCACTGGTACTGATGTTGAGGCTATTGGCCACAATACAGATTCCAATCATCAACTACCCTCCTTGTTATGGGAAGACTGCGGTTGAGCGTTTAAGCGAACTCCAGGTCGTGCCGAAGGTCGCTGGGGGTTCGAAGACTCAACCCCAACCACACGCCATAACATGTTTATTGGCAATAGGTTATCTTCGGCAGCGTGCAGGACGACGATGTTTTGTCGGAGGACAACAGGGCGTCGTTGAAACACAGGCGTGGGGCGTGGCAACGACTGGTAAACATGTGGGCACTGGTGGAGTTGTGCTGGCCTGCAGCACCTGGGGTGACAATTCCACCAACCAGAGATTGCGGAATTCAACGGGATTTCCGTGATTCTGGAACAGAATCGGAAGTGCTTCAGGCCCTTCTTTGCTGCCACCCCCGGTTTTGTTTTCCAATGAAACGTGATTCTGGACCA
>JAIXUU010000225.1 GCA_027483405.1 Planctomyces sp.
GCCAAGCCCGTCAACGATTCCGCACTCTGGCTGGAGCAGGCGGCTCAGGCTGAAATTGGTGGCCGACTCAAAGAGGCACAAAACCTGTATGCCAAGGTCTGTCAGGCAGAACCCGGTCATGTCCTGGCCCGGCATCGTCTCGCAGTCGTCACCACTCAACTTGATGATTTTCCGACCGCCTGGAGCCACTATCAGGAAGCACTCAAGCTGGCTCCGGATCAAGCGGATATCTGGAGTGATGCCGGCTATTGCCTGTTCCGGCAAGGGAGTTACGAACAGGCCGAGAAGCATGTGCGCGAGGCGATGAAACAACATCCGGATGAATCGCGCTATATCAATAACCTCGCTCTCATTCGCGGGGTGCAAGGCCATGCGGACGAAGCACTTGGTTTGTTCAAAAAATGCCACGACGAAGCGACCTCTCTGGAGTTCATGGCCCAGATTCATGAGTTGAGGAAAGATCCAGCGGCTGCGAAATCGGCTCGTGATCAGGCGCAGGTGGCTCGTGCGAAAAAGACTTCTCAAACATTGGCCGGGACGACAGGTGGGATTCCAGAAGCCGTCTCCCCAGAGGCTTCAGCCAGTAAGAAAGCCCTGGATTTCCCGACTGAACCGAAAGCGACAGCCACCGTGGCAACTCCTGCTCAGGTGAGCTCAACAGCGTCACCATTGGCTGATCCCGCAGTGAAAGCCGCTGCCTACCTCGTGGACGAATTACCCCCTTCGCCTTCGATGGCCAAACCTTTAGCAACTGCAGATAGTGCATCATCCTCTAGCCCATCGTTGTCGAATCCACCAGCCGCAGTCGCTCCAGCCGTGGTTCCACTGGGGCATCGACTGGCGATTGGTAACCAGCCGCGAGCGATGGAAGTTGTGCCTCCTCCTCAAGTGAGTCAGATCGCGACGAGACCTGCTGTTCCCGCGGTAGCTCAGGGGACGATTTCGATTGTGAAGTCACGCCCGCTGTCGACTCCGGTCGAGAGTCTGCTGCCGATTATTCAACCTGCGGTGCTGCCCACTTCAGGCCCCTTGCAGAGTTCAACGGCACCAATTGTTCAGCCACCTGCACAGCAAATTCCAGCACCGCAGCTTCTGGCAGATCGTATACCGGCAACAGATCCAAAATCGGTTGCGCCAACTGTGAGCGAGACTCCGGCACCATTGCCAGCGGCCGTCATCACGAGAGCTGCACATACCCAAGCCGGAGATGAGGAGCGTCTTCCTGCTCGTACAGAACAGCGAATCGTCTCGGAATCCTCGCTGATGACGACAATCGTGTCGCGAGTCAGTCCACAGGATGTGACGATCAATCAGATTCATGCTCCGCGCACGTTCCCGATGGATGCGGTCGAGGTCGAAACGGAAGATCCTGGGGATGCACCCATTTTTGTCATTCGCGGGCAAAGCCAGGATGCTGCAACACCTTCGAATCTTCCCGAGCCAGCCCCAGCGGAAGCATTGCCAGAGCGGTTAGAGACACAGCCAGAATCGACCCAGACTTTTCCTGTCAAAGTGCCCGAGAGCGTGGAAAAGAGTTCTGCCGCTGTGAGTGATGTCCCAGTGGATCTGGCTGCAGGGCCAGCCCCTTTCCCGGAGTCATCCGAGTTTCAACCACAAGAAAAACAGCAGATTCGTGCTGTGGATGTCGAGTGGTTTGATTCGCGTCGTCAGCAGATTTTAGGGCGTCAGCAGCAGGATCTGTTCTGTGGCTACTGCCCGGTGGCCCTGCGGGAGGCACGCGAGCTGGTGGATGGCCGACCGGAGTTTGCCTGCGAAAGCGATGGACAGCGAATTCTGTGCAGCAGTGCCGAGGCGTTAAAGCTCTTCCAGAGCGATCCTTCGAGATATCTGCCGGTCAAAGCGGGGCAGGATCTGGTGCTCTCGAAGGAAAGTTCTTCAGCCGGCAAACCCGATGAATTGCCAGCCCCAACGAGCCCGCCTGCAAGCCGCGGGAACCTGGCTTATGCCAGTTGGTACGAGGGAAAGCTCTATTTCTTTCAGTCAGCCGCCGCGCTGAAAGAGTTTCACGAGCATCCTGAAAGCGTCGTTCTCCCGTAAGCCATTGAGTGGGAAGAATCTCACCTGGGGAGTGTGGGTACCTTCTCGCACACGTCGCAGGTAAACTGTCAGGTCTGTAGACAGTGATTTCCTGCTCAATGTGTTGCGAAAGCCCCGGATGTCGAAAGTTCCTGATTCGCTGAAACCCTTTCTCAAAGAAGTTTCCGCCAGCCTGCGGGAAAAAACGTATCAGAAGCTGATCCTGAGCAGGCCGCTTTCGAACAATGAGCAGGTCCCTACCAAGGTGACTGTTCGGCCCGTGCTGATTCAGGAGGAGATTCACTATCAATGGGTCGAACGTGTGGGCCCGCGTGAATTGCACCAGAATCTTTCGGCCGATCAACTGATTCAACGAGTCCCTTCGATTCTGGGAACGCTTCTGGGTGATGCCCGCCTGTTTACCAGCGAAGCAGAAATCTGTGCCCGCTATAAAGGACGTGGCCATTTTCAGATGCATCGGGCAAAGAGCCAGTCGCTGGGCAGTGAGCCTGAGGCTCATAACCGCGAGAAGAACTATATCATTCCGCCGAATGAGCCCTGCCCTTTTCTGGCCAAAGCGGGGATCATGTCGGCCGATGGACGCGTGAAAGCGCCGATGTATCATAAGTTCCGGCAGATCAACCGCTATCTGGAATTGATCCGCGATCTGAAAGGAACTTTGCAGAAACCTGGTTCATTGCGAGTGGTCGACTATGGTTGCGGCAAAAGCTATCTGACGTTCGCTTTGCACCATTACTTGACCGTTGTGGAACAGCGAAGTGTCGAGATGACAGGGCTGGATCAGCGGCCCGATGTTATCGCCACCTGCACAGCGATCGCCGACGAGTTGCAGTTGGCGGGGCTTGATTTTCGTGTGGGTCAAATTGTCGACCTGCCGATTGAAGGGAAGATTGATCTGGCGGTTTCGCTCCATGCCTGCGATAGCGCAACCGATGAAGCATTGGCGGCAGCAGTGTTGAGAGAGGCTCAGGTGATTGTCGCTGTGCCGTGCTGCCAGCATGAACTCAGACCCCAAATCAATGGGGAATCGCTTTCGGGCCTGTGGAAGCATGGCATTTTAGCAGAGCGGTTTGCGGCGGATGTGACGGATGCCCTGCGCGCGCTATGGCTCGAACAACAGGGCTATCAGGTGCAGGTGATTGAATTTATCGAGCTGGAGCATACGCCGAAGAACCTGGCGATCCGAGCGGTACGCGTGGCGAAGCCGAGCCGGGAATCGACCCGGCTGGCGAAAGAGAGATCTCAGGCACTAAAAGAGCTTTGCGGCATCACGACGACCTGGCTTGATCGCTGGGATGAACAGCAAGTGGCCGCCAAGTAGGGTGCATGCTAATGCACCATTTGAGCGTCAATATCTATGTAAATAAAGCTGGTGCAATCCGAAGACTCCATGCACCCTACTTGTCTTCATGCACCCTACATGTCAATAGGAAGTAGAATAATCGGCAGGCGGGAGCCTGCCCTACCAATGCCACCAATACGATATGCACCTTGAAATTTGCTAGAAGCCGGTGATCTGGCGGTCGTGGAGGTGTTCCTTGAGGACGGCAGTCTGGGTGAAGATTTCTGCATCGAGGCCGAACTCGCGGCCTTTTTCAACGTAGGAAGCAATGTCGTCCGTGTAAAAGCACTCTGCAGGGTCGCAATGAATGGCCTCAAGGGCGGCTTCATAGATCCTGGCTTCGGGTTTGATGGCACCCACTTCGCAGGAAAGGACGCGGTGGTCGAAGTTGTTAAGGACATCGAAATGTTTTTCGACGTAACGAACATGTGAAACGCTGGTGTTCGAGAGGAGAACCAACCGCAGCCCGTTTGCCTTTAAGCGGGCGAGAATCGGCAGCATGCTGGTGTTCTCGATAAAGATATCAGCCGTCGCGCGATCGAGTGCAGCCAATGAAATGTTGCGGCCCGAAAGCTCAGTCAAGGCCTCGCGCATTTGTTCGCAGGTGAGGAGGCCGCGTTCGTAATTCCACTGCAATCCCGAATCCATGAGTTGTCGGCGGCATTCGTCCCGCTTCCAACCACAAAGAGCACCAATCTGCCGGCACATCCGTTCGTGCGAGAAGAAGACGAGAACGTTCCCCATGTCGAACAGGCAGGTTCTGATCAAAAGAGGTTCCTTCCTCTGAAGTGTGTCTGGTGTGGATACTCTACGCGTTTGAGGCAGTATCGGGAAAACGTTGAGTCATGAACAGGTCAGGACTGGCGATTGAGAGTGTTGCCAACATGCTGCGGAGAATCGCGAGCTAAACCAGGCCATCGACCGGTGCACTGGAGCCCCAGGGGAGAGTTTGTTCGGTTGTCGGTTGAGGCTTCCAGGAATTTTTGAGCAGCAGGAAAGGTCTTTCAATCAGCCAATGGCAGGCAACGGCTGCCAACGCGAGACATGCCAGATTAACGGGAAAATGGAGCCAGCTTTGATTTGTCTCTGCGCGAAGAAACAGGCGATGCCACAGATAAAGGCTGTAACTTAAAATACCAATCGTCACAAGAAAACGGCTTTGCAGCACTCGAAGCCACAGGCTTGGAGTTTCCTGCGATTGATCTATCAAATGCCCACCGGGCTGGGGTGATGACCGATGGAGTGCGAGAAGAATGAGTGCGGCCCAGGCAAAGGCTGTCAGGCTGTAACCAATGGTCAGCCCGAGTTTGTTGGACAGATTCAAACCGAGTGAGAGGATCAGCAGGGTGATTGTCGCCGGTAAGGCCCATGGGGATTCGGCAAAGTTCATGAGCCGAGTGCGTGTTGCCTTATGGCGCAGTCCGAGTGCCAGCCAGCAGCCGGCGGCGATCGTATCCCAGCGGAAAATCGTCCAGACTTCCAGAATAGACGCCTCTCGCGGTTGGATGGCCAGGACCACTCCTCGTAGCAGAAGTGTTCCTACGATCAAAGCCACCAGCAGCTTTCGAAGTTGCGATTCGGAGAGGAGCACGACCATGAGTGGCCAGAGGAGATAAAAATGTTCTTCAATCGAAAGCGACCACAAATGCCCGGCATCCCAACTGCTTTCGGGGATGAAATTGACTGTGTAGGTAGCCGCTGATAGCCAGTCGATATGTCGCATTTCCACGTCACTGTGACCATCGAGTAGCCAGAGAGCTGTCAACAGTGCGAGGAAAGCGGGAATAATTCGCAGTGCACGCCGCCAGTAGAATGCTCCCAGAGAAATCTGGCGGGTGCGATCTTTTTCGGCCAGCAGCAACATCGTAATGAGGTAGCCACTGACGACGAAGAAGAGATCAACAGAGATCGATCCCACGACATATCCCCAGCGTTGGAAAAGTTCGCTGGGGAAGCCTGGTGTCAACTGGGCTTTGGAGAAGAGCACGCCCAATATCGCCACGCCGCGAAGTCCATCGAGTGCGGGAAGTCGTGCAGCGGATGTTTCCAATGGTGTGGGCATATTCAACACGAATGCAATCTCCATACCAAAGTGCAATTTGATGGTGTCATGGCATGCGGTTGACGATCGGTCACAAGTGAGGATCGATCGTGTGATGACAAAATTGTGGATCGACAGCACCAAGTTTTCTCAAAGCTCGATATGATCTCTACGGCGGTGAAGTCTCCTGTCTTTACACTGCATACCAGTCCATCTGAGATCTGTTGAATTCGAGGACGTGACTGCCGTGTTGTGTTTGGGCAACGTGGGGATTTCGAGATGTCCGGTATGTTGCCAGAAGGCAACATCGAAGGCGTGCGCTGATTGAGATTGCCTGGGAGGACAACGGTCGATCCCTGGCGGACGTCAGTTACAGGAGTCGAACTTGCTCTCCCGATTTTTTATTGATCGTCCCATTTTCGCCAACGTCATTGCCATTGTCACAATGATCCTGGGCGGCGTGGCTTTGTTTCGACTTCCTGTGGAGCAGTATCCCTCCATCACACCACCTACGGTGCAGGTGACAGCCACTTATCCCGGTGCCAATGCTCAGGTGCTGTCAGATACCGTCGCTGCGCCCATCGAACAGCAGGTGAATGGTGTCGAAGGCATGCTCTACATGTCTTCAACCTGTGCCAGTGATGGAACCTACACTTTAACCGTCACGTTTGAAGTGGGGGCCAATCTCGATATGGCGCAAGTGCTGGTGCAGAACCGCGTCTCGCAAGCTGAGCCGAGATTGCCTGAGGATGTTCGCCGCCAGGGGATCAACGTCAAGAAACAGTCCACAGCCATTATTCAGGTGGTGACGCTGACCAGCGATGAGGGAAAGTTTGATAGTCTCTATCTGTCGAACTATGCCACCTTATCGATTCGCGATGAGTTGGCCCGTATTTATGGTGTCGGCGAAATTCAGGTGTTTGGCTCCAGCGATTACGGGATGCGTGTCTGGCTCGACCCCAACAAGTTAAAGGCACGCAATCTATCGGCCTCTGATGTCGTGGCTGCCATTCAAGAACAGAACGTCCAGGTGGCAGCAGGTCAATTAGGGGCTGCGCCAGCGCCTGCCGGGCAGGATTTCGAATACACAATTACCACACTGGGTCGATTGAGCGATGTCGAGGCCTTTAACGACATCATCGTCAAGACTGCTCCAGGGAATGGTGGCCGCCTGACGCGTGTGCGAGATGTAGCCCGCGTAGAACTGGGCGGGCAGCTCTATAACCTGTATTGCGAGAAGAGCGGGATTCCCGCTGCCGGTCTGGCGATCTTTCAGCTTCCCGGGGCGAACTCCCTCAATGTGGCCCATGACGTGAAGCAAGTCATGGCGAAGCTGGAAAAGGACTTCCCCAAGGGGCTCAACTACGACATTCCGTTTGATACGACCAAGTTCGTCGAAGAGGCTATTGCCGAAGTCTACAAAACGCTGTTTGAAGCGGGCGTTCTGGTGTTGATTGTAATTCTGGTCTTCCTCCAGGATTGGCGGGCCGTGCTGGTTCCAGCGACCACTGTTCCCGTGACGATCATTGGTGCCTTTGCCCTGATGTGGGCCATGGGCTTTTCTGTCAATATGCTGACGCTGTTCGGACTAGTGCTGGCGATTGGCATTGTGGTCGATGACGCCATTGTGATCGTCGAAAACGCGGCCCACCACATCGAGCACGACCATCTGGCACCGCGCGAAGCGACGATTGTGGCGATGGGGGAAATTCTGGGACCCATTATTGGCATTACGTTAGTGCTGATGGCGGTCTTCCTCCCCACAGCGGGTATGCAGGGGATTACCGGCCAGCTTTATCGTCAGTTCGCGTTAACGATCGCTGCGACTGCGCTGATCAGTGCGGTGAATGCACTGACCTTAAAACCAGCTCAATGTGCTGTGTACCTCAGGCCTGTCGCCCCTAAGAAGAATATTTTCTATCGCGGGTTTAATGCGGTCTACGATTTCTTTGAAGGTATCTACGTCAGTATTGTCAAGCTGCTGGTGCGAGCGCCACTTTTTTCGATGATTGCTTACGTGGCGATTGTGACCAGCACGGTCTTACTCTTCCGCAGTTTGCCGACAGGCTTTTTGCCGACGGAAGACCAGGGCTATCTGGTCGTAGGTTGCCAATTGCCCGATGGGGCTTCTCAAGAACGAACCAAAGCTGTGCTCCAGAAGATGAACAAGATTCTGGGGAGCACTCCTGGTATTGAAAACTGGGTGACCATTGGTGGTCAATCGCTACTCGATCAGGCCGCTTCGTCCAATGCCGCCACGATCTACGTCACGCTGAAAGAGTGGAGCCATCGTCAGTCGCCAGAGGAAAGTTTGTTCGGAGTCCTGGGTTCACTATATGCCCAGTTCGCGACGATTGATGACGCGATTACCTTTGCCTTTCCACCGCCGGCGATTTTAGGTTTAGGTACGGCGGGTGGATTCGAAATGCAATTGCAGGATCGTGGTGGAGCCGGATTGGTTCAACTGCAGAATATGGCGCAGATCATTTCGGCTGATGCCAATCAGCAGACAGCGCTGACGCAGGTGAACAGCACTTTCCGTGCACAGATCCCGCAGATCTATTTGGATATCGACCGCGTGAAGGCCAAGTCGCTCGATGTTCCGCTGGCTGAAATTTTTGGAACATTGCAGGCGGAACTCGGATCGGCTTATGTGAACGATTTCAATCTGTTTGGCCGAACCTATCAGGTCCGTATCCAGGCCGATGCTCAATTCCGTGTGGAAAAAACAGATATCACTCGACTGCAGGTTCGTAATCGAGCCGGGCAGATGGTTCCTTTAGGCTCACTGGTCGAAGTGCGCGATGCGTTAGGGCCGCAGATTATCCGCCGATATAACCTCTATCCGGCGGCAGCGATTAACGGTCAGGCAGCTCCCGGATTCAGCTCGGGTCAGGCACTCGATATCATGGAGCAGATGGCCGAGCGACTACTCCCTAAAACGATGGGCTTTGAATGGACCGGGATCTCCTATCAGGAACGTAAGGTCGGAAATGAATCTGTATATGTTCTGGGGCTCGCAGTGCTGCTGGTGTACCTGGTACTGGCAGCTCAGTACGAAAGCTGGACGAGTCCGGCCGCTGTGATTCTCGTGGTCCCTTTGGGTCTGGTTGGTTCAGGATTAGCACTTCTGGCTCGTGGAATGGACAATAACGTCTACACCCAGATTGGGCTGGTACTCATCATTGCTCTGGCAAGTAAGAACGCGATTTTAATTGTCGAGTTTGCCCGTGATTTGAGGCATAAAGGGGCCAGTATTCTCGATGCCGCCGTTAATGCTTCGAGACTGCGCTTCCGCCCGATTCTGATGACTTCGTTTGCGTTTATTCTGGGAGTTTACCCACTGGTGGTGGCGCAAGGGGCCGGTGCCGCCAGCCGCCAAGCGTTAGGGACAGCTGTCTTTGGAGGGATGATTACCTCAACCATACTCGCGGTCTTCTTTACGCCGGTCTTTTATGTGGTGATGCAGAGTTTGAGTGAAGGCTATGCCCGTTTGCGAGGCAAACCCGTCCGCACTGGCCCACCATCAACCGAAGCTGCCCAGCCAGCCGCAACTCACGACCAGCAGCCGGCGAGCCACTGATTGAACGGGCAATGATTTTTCCGACTGAGTAGTCCTCAGTACGACGTTTGTACGCGATTCTGTCGGAGTGTGTATCGCACGCTCCATAGTATAGCACGCGTAAAGGTGTGGCACGCCTTGAAGGCTTTGTGCGATGGCGTGATTGACAGAACCTGTGTCCAGACAGGCTTAGCCATTCAACGTTGATCTCTGCGATTAACGACCAGCCGGGACACTCAGGACGGCTGCTTCTTCGAGTGAGGGGAGGCTCACAACCACAACATCGGCCGATTCCGAGTCCATAAAGGCCAATTGTTCACCCGTCGGGCTGATGGCAAGACCACCAATGCCGCCCACAAGATCGTAAGCAGGGGAAGCCTTGACTTCATTGGTTGATACCTTCCAGGTCGTGAGTGAACTGCCCGCTGAGAGCAGCACCAAATCATCGTTACCTCCCACAAAGCTGGCACCGGCAAAGATTGGTGCTGTTTTGCCTTCGAATGGCAAATCATTCAGTCGCTTGCGGGTCTTGATATCATAAATGCCAACTCCACCGCGGAGATTGGCGACCACCAGCTTGTCACCCGCGGAATTGAATCCGATGGCAGCCGGAACGATGGTGCCCAGTTTGAGTTCAGCGACGGGCTTACCAGATTGAGCTTCCCAGATCGTGATGCTGCCGTCTTTCTTTCCGCCGACAATTTCACGACCACCATTGGACAGGCCCATACATGTTACGGTTTTTGTATTGAGTTGAATGGCCTGCAGGGGTTTGGCATTTTCCAGGTCAAGAAACGTGATTGAACCATCTGAGCCAACGGCAGCCGCGTGCTTTCCGTCAGGTGACTGAACTGTATAGGCGGCAATCGAAGGCAGGCCGGCCATGGCGGTCACTTTGCCGCCAGCGAGCATTGAAATCTGTTTGTCCGCCACACTTAAGAAAGTCCCTTCCACCCCGGTGGCCAGCAGATTGGAGGCATAATTTCCATAGACTGATTTCGATGAAGGTGATCCACCCGTTGCCGGCCAGACCTCAACCACACCTTTATTGAATCCGATAACGACAGATTTCCCGTCGAGAGTAAAGTTCAGCGAAGCCGGTCGGCCGCGCACCACCACGCTGGAACCTCCGCCACTCAGCAGACCCAGGCTCATAGCGGCAAAGCCAATCAGCAGCAGTGCCGGAACCGCAATGGCACCAATCGCCACTGCTGGTGGTGCCGCTTTGATGGCTTCGATGAATGCCGTCGGCTCCAGTGATGAGAAATTGAATTTGAACCCTGGGCGTTGTTTCTTGAAGCTGGCAAGTTTCTTTTCATCGAGTAGCGATTCTCCTCGAGGATCTCCCAGCTTGACCAAAGCCTTGGCAGCCCCGCGACGAACCATGGGGTGTTCATCGGAAAGTAATTCTTCGAGGGGTTTGAGAGCATTGGCATTACCAAGATCAGCTAACGCCTGTGTCGTGTGATAGCGCACTTCCGGTACAGAATCCTTGAGCATCGCCAGCAAGGCCGGCAACGAAGCCGATGCGCCAATCTGACCTAAAGAGGAAATCGCGCGGCAACGAACCGGGAACTCGTCTTCCAGGGCTTGTTCGAGTGGTTCAATTCCATCGGCAGAACCAATCGCCCCCAAAGCCTTGGCGGCCATCTGCCGGACTTCCATCGTCCCATCATTATGCAGAGTGTGAATCAGGTTATCGACGGCCGATTCGTCAGCAATTTCCCCTAATGTATCGACAGCCCGCAGGCGGATCTGAGCGTTCGGATCCATCAGCAAGTTCAGCAGAGGATCGACCGCGATGCTCGCCTTGAACTTGCGAAAAGCAGCAATTGCCTTCAGACGGACAGCTTCATCGGTATCGTGCAGCAGACGTGTCAGGGGAGAAGCTGATTCGGAGGCACCAATCTTCCCCAGGGCCTCCGCGGCGGCTCCGCGAATTTCCGCTTGAAGATGATCAATCAGTGGCAATAGATGAGGAGCCGCCTGGGCATCACCAATCTCTCCTAAGGCGGTAATCACCCGTTCCAGAACATCGGCATCATCCTGAGATAATCCCTTGAGCAAACTGGGGACTGAGCGTGGATCAGACAGCCTTGCCAAGGCACCGGCTGCAGCCACTCGCACACCCTGTTCAGGATCTTCCAGCAGTTTGCAAAGTGGCCCCGTGGCTTTCTTGTCGCCAATCTGACCAAGGCTTTCTGCAGCCTGGCCACGAACAATTGCAAACGAATTTCCCAGCAGTTTCAGTAATGGTTCAATCAGCTTCGCATCGCGTGTCCGCCCAGCTACAACGGCGGCTTCGAGAGCATAGCCCGGGTCTTTCTCCTGCAGAATCTGTTGCAACGACCCAGTGGCTGCAGTGCCCATCTTGGTGATGGCGTCGAGTGAGGCAAAGCGGAAGTGAGGCTCCTGCAAAGCCATCACAATCATGGCTCGACAGGCTCTGGCATCGCGCAGTTTTCCCACAGAGGCAATCGCATTGCGCCTGACCTCGGGAACTTCATCGTCGAGCATTTCAATCAGGGCGGGCGTCGCTTCTGGTTGACCCAGATCACCTAATGCCGTGGCGACAGCCTCACGAACGACAATCCAGCTATCGCCTTTAAGTTTTTCCAGTTCTGCCCACAGCCCTTCATTTTCGGCCATACCCAATTCCAGAACGGCTTGTCGGCGTTTCTCTGCATCTTCCGAACTGGCGCTCTCTTTGGGTTCAACGGCCTTTAACAACTTCGTCATGCGTGATTTTGATAACTTCTTCCTTTTGGTCGTGCTACCCGATGACGTTTGCCCGGGCTTGGACCCACTTTCAATTCTGGTTCCCGATTCAACAGTGGGCATTTCGGCGGAGATTTTCACGCCGGTCGAGGGATCATTTTCGGTCGCTACCAGAGGTGGCAAGCTGGCAATCTCTTTCGCAAGATCGGCAAACTTTCGTTTTTCAACGAGTGCCGGCCCGGTCGTTTCCGACGAACCACCGGGTACGACGACTGCTGAACCACACTTGGGGCATTTGACCTTCCTGCCAGCAGTTTCGCTCTTGGTACGGAACTTGGCTCCGCATTCGCAGGAGACTCGAATCGCATCATTGCCAAACGCTTCCATGCGGCCACTGGAGCCACTGGGCCGAGCCAATCGCATGCTGCCCGACTGGGAACTGGCACTGGTGGGAGGCAATGGAAGCTTGCTGGAGGCGGCAGAAGCGACCCTGGCGGTGTCAGTCGATCCTGGGGTCGAGGAAGTCGAAGCGGGCGCAGAAGTCTTCGCGACTGTTGCCGGCGGCGTGGCAGCCACTGGTGAAGCTGGATTGGGGACGTTACCGACAGGTTTTTTCAAACGCAGGCTCGAGCCCGAAGAACCAGGCGGAAGTCCATTCGTGGTACGTCCCTGATCAAAGCCTCCTGTTGCCACAGGAGATGCATTTGTTGCCGTTGTGCCAGTCGAACCGACAAAGCCAGTTGTTCCGGCAGGTACGGCCCCTGTCTTGAGTAAGCTGTTTAAGTTGAGAACGGTTCCTGTCTTCGGGCCAGCCGGTGATGATGGTCGAGGCATCGACTCCGAATTCAAAGGTTGTGTGGCTACTGGTGTACTTGTAACACCGGTGACTGAACTGCCAATTCCTGCTGCGGCCGCGACTGGCTGCCTTGCCACTGGGGCCAGCCTCTCGCCACAGGCACGGCAACGCAGCATTCCGGGCTGAAGAGGTTCGTTGCATTTCGGGCATGTGGGGGCCGCTTCGGACATGGCTTAATTCTCTCCATCAGGAGTACGCACCGATTGAGGGGATCATCCAGTTGACCGGGTTTTTCCTGTGGAATCTCGCAAGATTCGTCAATTCACAGGGAGATCCATCAAACAAGGTAGCCTGCGACAACCACATGGATTGCCGCAGGCTCCTCGAGACTGTTTAAATCGTCAACTCACGAGGAGTTGGCCAATCAAACATGATTCAAATTACTCTTCGAAGCGACCCTTGGTCACAGCGCGGATGGCGAGTGTCGGACCGCAGAAGATTTCGAAGCTGTTGACTTCGCAGACGTTGCTGGTGTAGCCCTGCGATTCAGCAGCTGGTGGTGTGGCCATGTCGTAGTTGAAACCTGGGTTGAAGAACTTGTCTCCGTTGAGGTCAACAACTTCACGAACCGAACCATCGGCCATCAGAATGTTGGCAGATGACTGGTGAACAGCAAACCAGTCGCGAGTATCCTGCAGCATCCAGATTGCGCTGGGAGCATAAGCAGAAATCACGGTGCTGGTGACAGCTGTACCAGCTGTTGGATAACCGGTGTAAGCCAGAGCTGCGGTAGCCACGTCGTTGGTGATGAGCA
>JAIXUU010000427.1 GCA_027483405.1 Planctomyces sp.
CCATCGGTATGAAACCGATGTTGTGTGGCTTGAGTTTCACGGAACTGGGCATTCCAGAATCGATACGGGATTTTGGCTGAGTCTAGCTTACGCTCTGACGAATGCCGCCTGCCGCGAGTTGAACATTGAGCGTTCAGATCTGGAAGCCACCACCGTGCCCCTTGAAGATCAGGCAGATCGTCATGCGATCGTGATTTACGATGCCGTACCCGGCGGCGCTGGCCACTGCCGCCGCATACTTCATTCTCTCCCAAGAGTGATCCGTCGCGCGCAGGAGTTGCTGGCTGGTTGCGATTGTGATCCAGACAGTACAGGCTGTTATGGATGTCTCTGTGACTATCAGAATCAGTTCGCGCATGAGGAACTATCTCGCGGTGCCCCACTCAAGTATCTGGGAGTGCTGGTTGACGCGTTGGACTCTGGACATCCAAGTCCCTGGCGAGATACCAGCGCCTCACCGGGGCGCGAGATGGTCGATTCCTTGATGTCTGCTGCAGCAACTGTATCTCTGGTTGTGGATGAGATAATCCCTGGTTCAATCCGAGGACTGAACCGCGATTGGTTCGACATTCTAAAGCAGCTTGCAAGTCGACCTTGTGGCGCCAATAAAGTTACGCTTATTCTGGGGAAAGTGCCATCGGCTGGCTCAGCGGCCTCTAAGACATTGGTCTATCATCGCGTTGCTGAGCTGAAAGCTCTTGGTGTGAATGTCTTATCGTGTGAGCGGGGTACCAGAGAATTTGCGACATTGTCAGTCTTTAACGGCGATGGAACTCTCAACACCGTCTGGAAATGGCCTTGGGATTGTCCTCTTGGGCCAGAGGTAGATGGTGTATGCAGGAACCGTCTTGGTAGAGAACGTGAGGCAGTTGAAACAATAGACACCCCTCCCTCCGCAAAATCGTTGACCCTCCCCGTTTTACGCGAATTTCATGAGTTCACGCTTGAACCAGGCAAACGCCACAATTTCTTTTCACAGCAACTTTTTGGAAACCTGCTGAAACACTTTATTGAAGGGGCTGTGATCATTGACCCTCACATCATTCATGGTGTGCAGCAGCTTACAATTCTCGATGAGTTTCTCAGGTTGCTCAAAGTTACGGATGACGCAGAGGTCATCGTGAAGGCAGGGCGCGTTCGCGGAGATGAATGGCGAGGCAATTTTGCCAGTTGGCCTGAACAAGACGCAGCTGCTAAGGCCATCTCAGCGAAATTTGCATCTCACCGTCTGAAAGTGATTTTTCCCAATGACGGCAATTTTGTTGATCACGATCGAGTAATCTACCTGAGCACGAAGAAGCCTGACGGCACCCAATTCTACAAGATCATCCTTGGGCAAGGACTGTTCGGATTCCATCCCACTTGCCGACGACGTTCACACGGCGTGTGGTTTGAGATTCCCGAAACGGAGTGGAACACAGCAAAAAGCCTCAGATAATCTATTTTCTTAGCTACAAATGTAAGATCAATTGTGCCCTGCATTTTGTTCGCAGAATCGCAGTTTTGTGCTTGTGAATCGTAGTTGCTCGTCTTACGTTCCGCATCATATGGCTTCGATGATCACTGATGTTATTGAATGGCTTCTTGGTATCGCTCGATCTGAGCAAGTAACGTGAGGATCGCCACTCAGGCCATCGAAGGTAGACCTCCAACTCCCGTTCCATGCATCGTGAGCACAAGAAAGAAACAGGAAAATAAAAACTCGCACTCCACAGGACTGACTTCTGGGAGTGGGCGACCTGAGCTTGGTATTCGACTGTGTCGCAGTGGATCAACCCGAAAAACATTCTTCCGAATTTCAATACTGACCTGTATTGATCGATCCAAGACTGATTGGATTCCTTTAATGTTAAAGATATCGAATCCCCCGGGAGAATCGCGGAGACCTTGTCAGAAGTCTAGAAATTTCAATCGGCCAAGAATTCAGTTCCAAACATTCGCTCACGCCACACCAAATTCACTTAGAGCCTGACAAAAACCGCTTTGCTGGTTAATCGTTTAGACGGGTTGCTTGATCAGCGCGCGATAGCAGAGGGCAGCGAGTGCCAGGTGGTTCCAGGAGTGGATGATCTGATGATCGCGGTCGTAGCAAATGCGGAATCTACCAAGGCCGCCCTACCAGCTGATGGTGAGTTCCACCACCTCTGTCTTATTAGTGCACCGGAGTTTTTCCCAGTCCACTTCCATGGGCGGTGTTACTGCGGCGAATGTGGGGGATGATGCCGCGAGCCCTAATTGTCTGACGAGCGGCTTCGCTGTCGTAGCCTGCGTCAGCATACAGCGTTTCTGGATTCTTCCGAGGCCTGCCAGAAGCCCCCTTCACGTGAGGGTATTGCTCCACCACGGGAAGCAGGCAACGATGATCGCTGGTGTTCGCTGAAGTCGAAATCATGGCCAGGGGTGTTCCGTTACCGTCAGTCATTAATGTGTACTTTGTGCCTGATTTGCGTCGATTCAAAGGGCTGGGGGCACTGTCCGCTACGCCTCCGAGGGCCCGGACATGCGTGGATTCGAGGATGACAACTTCCAGATTCAACCCCTGTTTCCGGTGTCGTTGTTCCAGAATGCTGGCAAGCATTCGCTGCCAGACTCCCAGTTCTTGCCAATGAGCCAGTCGTGTCCGAGCGGTCTCTCCAAAGCAGCCCATGCCTGCTGGAAGTTTGCGCCAACTGCAGCCGGAGGTGAGCACGAACCAGATGACTCGGAGGACAATTTCATGCGAAATGGGAGGTCGGCCGCCCCATCGCCCCGGCGGGGATTGCTCGGGCAGCATGTGCATGACAGACTGAGAAATCGCATCCGGCAAATGAGCATCCATGATCGGTTCCAGAGAAGGTGAAGGTGGTACTTCCACTTCCTGGCGCAAATGCCGTGCTATTTGTCGGGTGCTTTTGATATTTAGTTTTTTGTCGGGCTCTAAGTTGTTTCAGCTGTTGCGCCACCTCACCGCGACCTCTTTGACTATGCAGTGACCGCAGCTGGAAAGGTCACCCTATCCGGCTGCCACACGACTTTTTCTGTATGAAGTGAGGTAGACTCCCCCGAATGCGAACGATCCATCTCGACTGTAATCAGGCTTTCACCATCGCTAGATGGGCCAAGTTCAAGACGCAAGAAATTGAACAGCGATCTTTCGTGAACGGCCACAAGCAACTGCCGACCTGCCTGCCGACAAATCGACTTCAGCAAGCTCGCCATGTTCACAACGTGTACATCATCCATGTTCTGGACAGGGTCATCGAGAACAAGCAACCCGTTTCGAGGCTTCTCAATCAGATTCAATGACAGGAATAAACTCAATGCGGCAGTGTTCAGGTTGCCCGAGCTCAGCACGGCAGCAAGGTCGGAAAAGGCTACGTTTCCGTTGCGACCTGCGCTTAGTCGAGTTTCCACTCGGTTACGAGTGATCTGAGGTGGACTCAAGCGGGGATAAAAAGACTCCTGCAACACAAGTCGCTCGAACAATTCCTTCCACAGGCCGTTCATTGTTTGATCGAAAACTTGCTTGATGACCTTTATTTTTTGTTCAGCAGCCTTCTTTGCAATTGTTCTCGCTGCCTCAATCACACGATCAGCGCGCTGCTGTGCCATACGGCATTTGCTCAGCTTGGACCTACATTCCACGATCGAAGCTCTCACTGCGGCAACCGTCTCTCTGGCCTTCTTCGCTGTAAGTCGAGCATGCTGCTTGGACTGAGCAGCTTCCAGACGGTTACGCACGACACCTTGCAGCCGCTGGAGAATTTCAAGCGGCTGCGCCTGATCCGATATAGGTATGGATAAGGTCAACGCAATCGCCTTCAGTCGCGCCACTTCTGCCGACCTCTGTTCGTCCGCTTTTTTTTTTTTTTTAAGCTCAACCATCGTGATTTGAATGCGGTCGTGATTGCTAATCCATGTTTGGCGCGACGTCATCAGCTCCGTGAACCGGCTCTGTAACTGCAAACCAGTACCCAATGCCAATTCGCTCACTTGGCGGAGTTGTACAATCACTGCCTCTTGTGGCTCAAGCACACCTAGAACTTTGCGCTGTTCGTCACGTTTGTTTTGTACGGACAAGGCGGTGGCAACAAGAATGTGCTGCTTCTCAAGGTCTCGTAGCTTCTTCTCGATATGCGTCCTAAGTTCGCCGCGAGCGGTTTCTTCAAAGTCTCGATCACACACCGGACACTGCTGTCCGTTGAGATGGTCAAGCACCTGAGTGAGGACTTCTCCGAGCTTGTGAGCATAGGCTGGGTTCTGTTGGAGCTGCGCCGACACTTCGAGCCATTCTCGATCAAGCGCATCACTTTGTGCTCGTGCCTGGGCCAGTTGATTCTCTCGTGCAGCACAGTTCGAAAGATTCGATCGCAAATTTTCGATCTTTCGCTTCACGTCATCGGCGCACTGGTCCCACTCGCTACCAAACAGCATTGCCTCGGAATACTCACTTAAAGTGCTTGGCACGCCTTGGAGGAACTCGCGACACTCAACAAGGTGCTCACTGAGCAGCTGTGACAGATCCTTCTGGATAGCAGCTGTCCGTTCCACAATCTCGGCTCTCATGTCCGCCGCCGATTGCCTTGACCCAATTGCTGCCAGAGAGTCAAAAACAGCTGCCGATTGATCGATGGCAATTTTGAAGACCCTGAGCTGCTGGAGAATGGCGTCAAGTTCTTCGTCACTTGCTGAGTCGACTGTCTCACGATCATCTGAGGGAGACAGCAGAGAATCGGGGATGCCATCAGCGGGTGTCGACGGGTTGTGCCCCGACAGTTTGCCCAACGCATCGCTAAGTTGCTCTTGAAGGCGAGCTTCCTGCATCAAAAGCGTCTCAGCCTGTTCTTCGAGTGCTGAATAGGCCTTGATGTCCTTTCTGATGCGACGCTTATCACCGATTACCTGCAATCCCACAGACAGGTGCTCAAGCAAATCAAGCCCAAGCAACTCCCGTACAAAAGTTGCGAGCGGTGACTCCTTCTTATCCTTGTCAACGGATTGGTAAATTTCCAACAGCCGGGAAAGCCGTGCCTGCGAAAGATAGCATCGGTCCAAGAAATGAACACGCTCAATGCGCGATAATGCTCCTTGCGCAGGCTGGATTCTTCCATCAGGCTGAATAAATACCGACTCTTCTTTCGCTTGATCGGCATCATCGACATATTTCATTCCAATGCGGGACGCATTGGACGTCGCAAAATGTCGAAGGCAACCAGGATAGCTGTCTGAATACACTTCCAGATCAGTAATGCCACCGGTCAACGCCAACTCGATAGCATGAAGTAGACTAGTTTTTCCGGAGCCATTCGGACCGTACACAAGCACGACATCGGAATCCAATGGTGCAGTCTGTACATCCTTGAAGACGCGAAAGCCCTCGACGCTGATCTCCGTTAGCCGCTTCATGAGTGGGACTCCTCCGCCATAGCTTCGGCAATCGCAGCGTTGATCGCAGAAATTACAGCTTCTTCGACCGCGACTTCGCCCCTTCGGCCAGCAGCCATCAATGAAGCGACGACGTCCTCGGGCCTGATTCCAGCTAAAGACTCGCGCAGCATGCGAGTGACATCCCCATGCGGACTTTCCGGCTCAGGCAGGGACAGCGGCAGCAATCCGCGGAGTTGAATGCGGACCGTACTCTCGTCTCCCTCACTTACGCGAATGACTCGGCATAACGCCTCTAGTTCGCGAAGCAGTTCACCCTCTTCTAACCTCGTCACTGCGACCAGGCTAAGCGGTCGCAGTGACCCAGTGCGCAACATCATTTGATTGAAGGCACGTAATCGCGATATCGCCATCGGAAGTCTTCCAGGATCGCAATTTAGCACCAGCACGAGGCCTTGGCATTCGGCTGGGCCGCGTAGAATTGCATCAAATTCAAAGTCCACGTCGTCGACCGCGACCAGTCGCGGTTGTGTGCGATACGCGCCGCTCGTGGTCAGGATGGTCACGACTTGGGTCAGCAGTGTTTCGCTCATGCACATAACATTTCGTATTTGAGTCCATCTAGTAAACTATCGGCATCGGGATGTCGATGTGCCATCTCCTGAATCCATATTTCGGCACTGTCATGGGTCACAGCACTGCGTGGTAGAGCAGTCGTTGGAACACGGCTTCGGGAGGTGGGCCGCCTTCCAGTAGCATAAATGACTACTGACTTTCTACCTGTCGCAGGCCCAACGAAGTTCTGGTTTACCAGGCGAGGAACTCCAGTTCCGTCGTCCGGTACGACGAAAAGCGAAAACTGATGCCCAGAAATCTCGACTTCGATCTGCCCAAATGATGGCGCTTTCCCGGTGCTCGGGATGAGCTTCCAGTGGCCATGACGCGCGCCTTCGTGCAAGACTGCGACCACCATCATCAACCAGGTTAAGCGAGGTTGTTCTTCTTGTTCGAGGCGAACGGCCAACTCCTTCGCCGCTTCGGGACGCAGGGGGTAGTAGGCGAGTGTTGTGCTGGGTGTTGTGTAGCGATTAAAGAGCCGCACAAACCGTGCCACGACAGCCGGTACTCCAGACGCAAACTCCCGCCACGCAGTCATCAAGTCCGACGCCGCAACAAATCGATCAAATTGCTCGGAAACAACCTGTTCGAGCGAGTCGAGCGCCCTCAACACAAACCCCTCCCACTTCGCCGTTAGCTCGCCTCTGCCTGCCGAGACGATCACTTCTGCCTTACGCCGCAGCGCGGTCAGGTAGAGAGCACCGAGTAACGGCTTCGAGAAGAGTCCAAGCGTCGCTTTCTCATCATAAGCGGCGGAATCGTTGTCATACGCATCTCCGATGATGTGCTTCATGACACGATGCTGAGGCTGTCCCAATGCTCCTTCTGCAAAGAGGACTGGTGAGATGCTCATTTTCGGCACATTGATCTCACTGAAAGCCGCACGAATGAGTAACTGTAGATTCCAGTCTTGTGCAGACAAACCTACGAACAGTGATGGTCGCTCTCGGAGTATCGTGCGGACTAAATCGTGCATCGGTCCTCGGCTGGCGTCGCCGGCCCACGCCTGAATGTCTTGCGACGTGGCGACGAGCAGCGATCGTTTTGATGGATCTCGCTTGCATCTGCAGGCGCAGCCGTGAACTTTTGTTAGGCGCGGACGACCGTCACCGCTCCCATGTATGTCAACTGTCTCAACGATGACAGCAAGAGGTTCCGCCACGCCATCACAAATGTCTTGATATGCCGATTCAACTAGGCCGTCCCAGTTCGTTGTGATCAGTTCGTCAAATACCCCTTATGCCATCAATAGTGCGATTAGGCGGTGGTCAGTATCTGCTTTGACGGTCGCATCGGCATACCGTTCATCCAGTTTAAGGATATCCCAAGGAACTGAAAGAATGGTTCCCCCATCCCGGACAGTGTGGTCAAGCACATCGGCGTATCGGTCGACGAGTCTCCTCAGGATTGAATCGATGTCAGGCCACGCAGACGGCCCCCCTACAATTCGGACGTCATCAAGGTCCTCATGGATTAGGTGCTGAATTTTGGCGAGGCATTGCTTCCAAGGGCAAGCGGGGTCTGCAATGTTGGATCGACCATGCAAGATGTCGAGCAGTTCGCGAAGCAAATCCTTCAGGCCAGGGAAACACGTGAGTGATATTCCCGAACCCAACCAGCAGGTATAGCCGCGATTTAGGATTGCGTCGGACTCTGGGCCGAAGTGGCCACGAAGATGCTGCATGGCCATCGATAGAGTCGCAGTGGCCGGTGAAAAGCCGGGAGTTGTGGATGAACCTGCGGTTGCCACCAACGTGCTCAATTTGCCTCTCCACGTGATTCCAAAAGCGCGATGTCGAGCTCTTCTATTTCCAGGAGCGTCTTACCTGCAATCCCCTGCAAATCCCCATACATCCCAGCTGTTGACTCAATGACACAACGAATCTGTTCTTCCCGCTTGGCCCACATTTTTGTCATTGCCTTCCGCTCTTTCTCCAAGTCGGACTGCATGTCGCCGAACTTCTCGACGATGGCCTGCACGCGATGCCGGAAGCGGGGGCCGGTCAGGTACTGATAGACTAATTCCATCTTTGTTTGTTGACCTTCAGTGGACTGCCGTGTTTGCGTGATTTCGATCAGCGATTGCCGCAAGGCGATGGCGACCGGAATCGCTGTGCGTGGAGATGTCACCCACACGCCATCCACAAGATCAAACGATTCCACGTGGTTCGGCAAGGCTGTCGAGACGATAATCGCCAGTTCGGCTTTTGCTGCGCGCTGATCGTCACGAAGTTTCGTTAGCCAGCTATCACTCCAATTTCTCGTCCGTTTGGACTCCCACAGAATCGTGCCGCAACTCTGGCCGACTATGCTCAGAATCCGGTGAAGTACATCTCCGCCGAACTCGCCTTTGGGGACAGGCTGGATCATGTCGGTGGGAAATCTCGTTCGCAGCAAACTCTCAAGTTCCAGTTCCGAGACCTCGCCTTGCAGTTGCTGCGAACCTTGTTCGGACTTTCGCTTCAGCTCCTCAATCTGCTTCTGCATCGCGCTAATCGTCTGCTCCTTCTCCGCCACCTTCATTTTGAGGCTATCTTCGGCTTCCTTGCGGGCCGACTCCCTTACGCTGGTCAGCGACTCTTGGACCCGAGTCTCAACAGTCAGTTCCAGTTCTCGCTTGGCGTCGTCCAGCTCCCGCTGCTTGCGAATCAATTCAGCTTGAGCCTTCTGAGCTTCCGCAAGCTTCTCCTCGCGTGACTTCAGGACATCTTGCAGTCCAGTGATCTCGCGACTCTTTTGGTCCAAGTCGACGGAAAGGGCCGCCTTGGCTTTCTTGGCC
>JAIXUU010000470.1 GCA_027483405.1 Planctomyces sp.
GATTATCTGACTCAGTCTGGCTTGCAATCTGACCTCGACGCCATGGGCTTCAATCTGGTCGGTTATGGATGCACCACCTGTATCGGTAACTCTGGCCCATTGCCGGAAGAAATCACCAAAGCCATCGTGGCTGGTGATTTGGTTGCGGCCTCTGTGTTGTCGGGCAATCGTAACTTTGAAGGCCGCGTCAACCCAGATACGCGCGCCAATTATTTGGCTTCGCCGCCACTGGTTGTCGCTTACGCTTTGGCAGGCTCCATGCAAGTCGACCTCAATAAAGAACCACTCGGCACCGGATCAGATGGCCAGCCTGTCTATCTAAAAGACGTGTGGCCAACATCTGCAGAAGTCTCTGCCATCATGCGCGAATATGTGACGGCAGAGATGTTTGCCCGCCGCTATGCCGACGTGTTTAAGGGTGACGTCAATTGGCAGGCGATCCAAGTCTCGGGCGGCCAAACCTATAATTGGCCAGCCAAGTCGACCTATGTCGCCAACCCACCCTACTTCGAAGGCATGACCATGACGCCAAAGGGTGTGGAAGATATTCTGCACGCCCGTGTCTTGGGTCTGTTTGGCGACAGCATCACCACCGACCACATCTCGCCCGCAGGCTCGATCAAAGCATCTAGCCCAGCAGGCAAATTCCTGACCGAAAATGGCGTCTCAGCCATCGACTTCAACTCCTACGGCGCGCGCCGTGGCCACCATGAAGTCATGATGCGCGGCACCTTCGCCAACATTCGCATCAAGAACCAAATGGTCCCAGGTGTTGAAGGTGGCGTCACCAAGCATTGGCCGGACGGCGAAGTCATGCCGATCTATGATGCCGCCATGCTCTATAAGGATGCCGGCACGCCGCTGGTGATCTTTGCAGGTAAGGAATATGGCACAGGCTCGTCACGGGATTGGGCCGCCAAAGGCACCAACCTTCTGGGCGTCCGGGCTGTGATCACCGAGAGCTTTGAGCGGATCCACCGGTCGAACCTGATCGGCATGGGCGTTCTGCCCTTCCAGTTCCGCGACGGCGTAACGTGGGCAAGCCTCAATCTGGTCGGCGATGAAATGGTGTCCATCTATGGCATCAACGACATCGCGCCCCGCAAAGAGATGGAAGTCGAAATCCGCCGCGCCGATGGCACGGTGGTGATTGCACCTGTCATCAGCCGCATCGATACCGCCAACGAGCTCGACTACTATTTCTCGGGCGGCATTATGCAGTTCGTGCTGCGCCAATTGGCCCGCGCGGCTTAAGAAGCTTATTCCCCCTTTTCTGATGCAGGAAAGGGGGAGTTTCCTCGCTAGACGTCTGTATTCTGATGCAAACCAGCCCTTTTTTTGCATAATCCGGGTTTGATGGTACCTCTATCATTTTGGAGGCAAACCCATGCGTCGTCTTTTATTGCTCTCGGCCGCCTTTAGCCTTGCCCTACCGCTTCCCGTGTCTAGCGACACACTTCTGCCGATTCCTTACGTTACGGAGTACGGCGTCGGGCTTTGCCGCAGTGCACCAGAATTGATGGCGGCGGCTCAAGACGAGAGCCCCCAACAAGCCCAGCCTTCGCGGTGGGGCAGCCGGGATGATGGTGCTTCTAAGCCAAGCGAGGCGACAGAGGTTGGCAGGCCTGCGCCAGACACAGCGCCGCCGCCGCCACCACCTCCACCTCCGCCTCCGCCTCCGATTGGAGAAGCGGCGATTGCTGCTAGTCCCTCGGGAAGCGCATCGGCAGCAGAAGCGGTTGTTGTCTCCGCCACGCGCAGAGAGCCACGCGTGATGAGTTCGCCGGTTGCAGTCAGCGAGGTTGGACCCACTGACAGGCGGTCGGGAAAGACACTTAAACCCAAGCCACAAACTGTGCCGCAATCGGGGCAATTAACAGCGGGTGAGCATGATGATCTGCTCAATCCTCGCTTGTACCAGCGCTATGTCGACAAGTTTTTGAAAGACGAAACCTTGCAGGGCGTCCCAAGGGTCGATACGCGCCGCGTTCTCAGCATCACGGTGCGCGACAGCAACGGCCAGCCCATGCCATTTGTGAAAGTGACCCTCACTTGCGCTGACGGGAATAGCCTCAGTTTGAATACACTGGCCAATGGACAAGTCGTGTTCTTCCCTGAGTTGGACAGGCTGGGTTCAACGGTCACCATGACGGCCGAAGACGGCAAAGGCGTCAGCCCTGTGCGTCGCATCAATGTTGCGGGTGTTTCCGGGGCTCAAAATGTAGCGGTGGAGCTGCGTGGCCAGCGCCAAGTGGTCCGCCAATTTGATCTGGCGCTGGTTGTCGACACCACAGGGAGCATGGGCGACGAACTGGAATATTTGAAGTCTGAGCTGCGTGCCATCGTGGGTGCCATCTCGCAACGCCACCCGAATTTGGACATTCGGATTGGCTTAATTTTCTATCGCGACAAGGGGGATGAATATGTCACCCGCACCTTTGACTTCATGTCAGACCCTACCAAGGCTCAAAGCTTGCTCGCAGCGCAGAGCGCAAGCGGAGGTGGTGACACACCCGAGGCGATGGAAGTGGCGATGAATAAGGCTATGGGCTTGTCCTGGCGGCCTGGCGCAGTCAAATCACTCCTTCTCGTTGCGGATGCACCGCCGCATGGGGAGGATGTCGCCGCGACTTGGAATGCGGCAGAAGTTGCGCGCGCTAAACGCATTCAAGTGGTGCCGATTGCCGCTTCTGGCGTGGATGATGCGGCCCAATATGTTATGCGGGCCATGGCTGCGGCCAGCCAATCGCGATATTTGTTCCTGACCGATGATAGCGGCATCGGCAATGGCCACGCAGAACCAGAAGTGGATTGTTATTTGGTCACACGGTTAGACGCCTTGGTGCGCCGCGTCTTGGACAGTCAAATTTCAGGCCGTCGCATCGAGCCAGAAGAGCGTGAAATCCTGCGGTCAGTCGGCACCTATGACAAAGGCCGCTGTGTTTTGCCTTAGGATCTATAGACAGCCTTGAAGGGCGAAAGCTGCCCGTGTTTCCGGGTCAAGGGATTTCCTAAACCATTTGATTAGGCAACCTTACCAATCATTCATCAGGCTGGGCCTTTATTTTGCTGGGCGGCACTCCTAAGTGGAGTCTCGAACGCCGGAACGGGAACCAAATCCCTGCCCCGACGCTCCTACTATTACCCGACTTACAAGGGTAATTCTTTTGGGGAGTGGATATATGACTCGCGCACTCGCGCTTAATGTTGGGCCAGAACTGGGCCTTCAGCGGTATCTCACTGAGATCCGTAAATTTCCGATGTTGCACAAGGACGAGGAATATATGCTCGCCAAGCGCTGGCGTGAACATGAAGATACCGGTGCGGCTGAAAAGCTGGTGACCAGCCATTTGCGCCTGGTGGCGAAGATGGCGATGGGCTATCGCGGCTAGGGCCTGCACGTGGCGGAAGTCATTGCTGAAGGCAATATCGGCCTAATGCAGGCGGTTAAAAAGTTTGACC
>JAIXUU010000108.1 GCA_027483405.1 Planctomyces sp.
AGACCGAGCCGCGACCAATAACTGGCCCCAATTGATCAAGCTGCTCTCGATCAAGAAACCACAGGTTGGAGTGCGACTGACCGGGGCCGGCAATTTCTCCCTTGGCCTTGCGCTTATTGAGAAACTCACTCTTTGCCGTGTCGTCACAGCCCAGAACAATCTTGTCGTTCCATGGGCAGAAGTCACCCACAACCTTGAGATAATTGCTGCGCGGAGCAATGCCAGCCGAGTTGCCCGGTGAGAATGTTTTGGGGAACTTCCAGAAAGTTCCATGCATCGTGGCGAGCAGACTCTCTTCACCAATATCGCGAATACGCGGCCACTCGGTATTCCAGCCATGGGCTCCATCATAGCTGTGTGAAGCTTTGGGCAAGCGATAGGTGTGCCATTGACCTTTCTCACAGACCATGAGCAGAAGCGATTTGGCATCCCAGCCAAGACTCCAGATGGGCTGTGTCGAATTCGGATCGCTCGAAATGATCCCCGAAGGGCCGGTGACTTCGGTGAATTGATTGCGCCGAATCAACTGCCAGTCAGTACCGGCAACACCATTAAAATACCCCAACGCTCCACTGGGAACCGTGGGATCTTTGACGACGCGCGGGTCGTGATCGCCATTGTTGGCGTAAACGACAATCCCCTGCGAGGTGAATAAACCTTTGCCATGATAGCCGGGCAGTTTGGATGAGACGGCTTTCGAGAGATCAATGTCCAACTGCTCGGGCTTGAAGTTGTTGCCATCCCGGATCAGGCAGTTGATGTCGAGCGTCTTGAGATCGACTTCGTAGAGCCCTTCTTCCATCGTGGCGAAATAGATTTTGGTTTGGGGACTCGACAGGTGCGTCGCATTCCCGGTCAGGCGGCCAGGCATTTTGTTACGCGGGATCGTCCGCACTTGGCCATCGGAAGCAATCACATGGCTGCCAATGACGAGTTGATTGGTGGCTGCATGGATCATCCGGTTGGCATTGGTTCCGCCGACACTTTCGGGCCGAACGACCTGCTGCAGTTCAGGCGTCACCTCATACAGCTTGTCGGATGATCTTAATGGAAGATGCGGGCCATAGGTAATGACCCAGAGCTTGCCACCAAACGGCACGACGGCTCCAGTACCACATTCCCCTTCGTCGTTGAACATGGCCAGGTGCGGATAAATGCCCGAGATGGAAGGCGCGACCTGAGGTGCCTGAGCCAAGACAAAATCTGATAAGGCCCATAGCGAGAACAGGCAGGCGGAAAACCTCAAGACAGTACGGTCGATCATGGTGTTCTCACGGAGTCGAATCTTGGAGGATTTCTTGTCACTTGCTGAAGGCAGAGAGTCTGCTAACTGGCTGCCCAGAGGATGACCTGAATGACCACCAGCAACGAACAGATTTTGGGGACATTCGACCTGAGCTTTGAAGGTGGCAAGAGCAGAGTGAGTAGCGAGGTAATTACACAGGTACCCACAACCACAGGCGCTAGTAGTTGTAGAAGAGCCAGATAACGGGGATCGATCTGGTTACCGAGCATGGCCGTGATCGTAAAGACCACCTGAGCGAATACAGCGACCAGCAGAATGATAATGAGCCCGTAAACGACGAAGTTCATCAATCCCTTGCCCGGTGAATCCGCAGGCGTTGTCATTGTTTGTCTTTCCTTCAAATACGGGCACGGATGGTCAATGAGTGCGAAAAGTGTCAGTGGCTTCGTCAGGTCAAAAGTGAGAAGACACCCTCCAGCATGATATGAGTGCTCACATCGACTGCCAGTGACGCCCCGGGTGGAAATAGACTCTCAGGTGGCGAGGTCAATTCAATCAGGTGGCCGTCGGGGTCATGCAGAAAGGTCTGCAAGGCACCATCGGGTCTGAGCTTGCAAGGGACGACAATTGGCACACCGGCCTGCTGCAGGAACTTTTCTGCGACGCGAACATCTGGCACTTCGAAGGCGATATGATGTCCTCGGGAAGATTTCCCGCCACTCTGGCCAGCCGGGCCTGAACCGTCAAATTCGAGAATGGTGTGGATCAGTGTGGAGCCTGCCTGAAACCACTGGCCTTGAAAAGAAAAGGCCGGGCGAGAGACTTCGGCCATCCCGAGCATCTCGTGATAGAACCAGCGGCTACGCACCAGATCCTTCACCACGATGGTCACGTGGTCAATCTGTTTCACGTGGAATGGTCGGGGAGTGGACATGAGGAATTCGGTGTTTGGTGTTTGGAATTAGGTGTTTGAGAAAGAGTTCTCTCCCTAGACCATCACCCTAACAATACACCATTTGAGTTCCAAACACCTTTCCCAACATCCAATACCAAACGCCAAATACCAACTCTCAAACACCAATCATCTTGGAGTCACCTTCGACCGACCACTTCGCCCCTTCTCGAACGACCCGGCGGTAGAGCGTATCACGTTCCACAGGCACACGCCCGGCCTCCTGGATCAATCGGTGCAGCTTACTGACAGTCAGACCTTCGGGCGTTTTCGCACCGGCATCGTGATAGATCAACTCGTGTACCACAGTCCCGTCGAGGTCGTCGGCTCCAAAGCTCTGAGCGACCTGGGCTGTCTCTTCACCCAGCATGATCCAGTACGCCTTGATGTGGTCAAAGTTGTCAAGCAAGAGTCGGGCGAGAGCGACCATGCGCAGATCCATCCGGGCCGTCGGTTTGGGAATGTGTGCCAGCTTGGTATTGTCGGGATGAAAGGCGAGTGGGATGAAAGTCTGGAAACCACCGGTTTCATCCTGCAGTGATCTGAGCCTCAAGAGATGATCAAGCCGGTGCTC
>JAIXUU010000142.1 GCA_027483405.1 Planctomyces sp.
GTCGTACGCCGGGCAATTTCCCGCTCTTCGAGAAAGGTGGGATAGCGGACATAGACTTTGAACATGAAGCGATCCTGCTGCGCTTCGGGAAGGGTGTAAGTTCCTTCCTGTTCGATCGGGTTCTGTGTCGCCAGCACAAAGAATGGATCTGCGAGGACATGCCGGGATTGACCAACAGTAACCTGCCGTTCCTGCATGGCCTCAAGAAGTGCAGCCTGAGTTTTAGGCGGAGTTCGGTTAATTTCGTCGGCCAGCACCACATTATGGAAGAGTGGCCCGGTGATGAAGCGAAACTCGCGTTTTCCCGTCTCTTTGTTTTCTTGGAGAACATCAGTCCCAGTGATATCGGCAGGCATCAGATCGGGGGTGAACTGAATGCGGGCAAAGGTCATCGACAGACAGCGTGCGAGCGTGCTGATCATCAATGTTTTGGCAAGGCCGGGTACACCTTCTAACAGCACATGTCCTTTGGAGAACATGGCAATCAGAATTTGATCGACCACTTCATCCTGACCCACAATCACCTGAGACATCTGCTCTCGAATCGATCGATGAGCGTTTGTCAGTTTTTCGATTGCCATATCCAGGGCGGCACCGCTATCAGCCATGCACGGTCGCTTTCGAATAATGTGATCTTCAGTTGCGGCACTCCCTTGTGCCTTCGTCGAATCTTAACCCCGCAGCCTACGCGAATCGACCGCCTGTTTCGAAAATTCTTTCGGAATTCTTGTGAAGGCTTGATTTGCGGTGATTCTCAAATGCACAAGGCTTTCCCGACGGAGTTGTCCATCGAGAAAGCCTTTGTGCCCGTTCGAACCGGATTTTGAGCGTTGTTTTGCAGCAATTGACTCAGATAAGAGCAGTTCAATTGCACCAGGCACCAATCCAACTGCTCATGACAAACAACTGCCGGAAGGCTGTTTGATCAGGTGATAATCACAGTTCGTTTGTCGGCCGCTTCTTCCATGAGTTTCCGCATACGGTCTGCGGTCAGATCTGGTTCGACGACCAAACCATCCAGCAGCATGGCCGAGGCGTAGAGCTGGAGGCCGCAATCAGCAATAAAGTCATCGTTGGTCCCGGAACTGCTCAATGCAGCCAGCCGACCAATCAGTGGTGCCTGAGGATTGACCTCGAGAATGCGGCGGCTGAGGTTAAAGTCCTTCACCGTCTGGCTCAGCACTTTTTGCAGTTGGCTGCTCATGGAGCCTTGCGGATTGACAAGACAAACCGGGCTGGAGGCGAGCCGGGTGGCCTTGCGGACATCCTGCACACGTTCACCCAACGCCTGGCGGAAGATTTCAAGAACCCGATCAAAGCCCGCTGGGGCAATCTGTGAAGAACCACCCTGCTCTTCACCGGTTGTTGAACTCGATGGAGATTCGGATGATGCGGGGAGTTGAATATCAGCCGAATCAATCGAAACCAATGATTTTCCATCGAACTCTTGCAGATGCGAAAGCGCGAACTCATCGACCGGATCAGTGAGGAAGAGCACTTCCAGTCCACGGTCGCGGAAGGTTTCGTAATGCGGGTTCCTGAGCAGACTCGCCAGATCTGGTCCGCCGAGATAATAGATCTGTGTCTGGTCGTCACGCATCCGCTTGACGTATTCCCCGAGCGACGTGGTGGCCCCGGGAGTGACATCATGCGAGGTAGCGAGACGAAGCAGGCGGGCGATTTTCTCGCGATTCTCGAAATCAACACCCACTCCACCGCGCAGAACCATGCCGAATTGCTCGTAGAATTTGGCATAGGTCGCCGGCTGTTCTTCGGCGAGCTCCGCCAGATAGTCGAGAACCTTCTTGGTTAAGACCTTCCGCAGCTTGGGAATCAGCCGATTATCCTGCAACGTTTCGCGGGACACGTTGAGCGGAAGGTCGGCGGAATCGACCAATCCATAGACAAAGTGCAGATAATCAGGCAGCAGATCTTTGTTATCGTCCTGCACGAGAATTCTTTTCGCGCACAGCGTCAGACCGTGTTCGAGGCGACCGAACCCCTGCAGTTCAAGATTGACTGGCGGACAATACAGAATCGATTGAAACTGCAGCGGCGAATCTGCCGAGAGATGCAGATGCCACAAAGGCTCTTCATTCGCGTGGTGTGTGAGCCATTGATAAAAGCTCTTGTACTGCTCGGGTGTCACCTGCGACTTAGGCTCGACCCAGATGGGTGGCTGATTGTTGACGTGTTTTTCGCCCACATAGACAGCATGCGGCACAAATGTCGAATAGCGGCGAACAATCGACTCCAGCCGATATTCTTTAGTGAACTCTTCTATCGCATCCTCTTTGAGATGCAGCACGATTTGTGCACCCCGTGGTGCTTCATCGACCGGCTCAATCGAATACTGTCCAGTGCCATCGGATGTCCATTTCCAACCGGTTTCTTCGCGATAACTGCGAGTGATCACTTCAACGGTATCTGCCAGCATGAAGGCGGCATAGAAGCCGACACCGAACTGTCCAATCAAGGAAAGGTCTGATTTGCTTCCGGAGGAATCCGCATCATGATTAGCGGACTTAGCCTCTGCCGCTTTCTTCATGAAATCCAGCGAACCGCTGTGGGCAATCGTCCCCAGATTCTCAATCAGTTCTTCGCGAGTCAGCCCAACCCCATTATCCACGATTGTTAACGTTTTCGCGGTCGCATCAGGGAGCAATGTGATTTTGAGTGCGGCATCGTCCCGGTACTCAGCTTCGGAAAGTTGGATATGCCGCAGCTTGTTGAGTGAATCGGAAGCATTGGAAATGAGTTCACGAACTGCGATTTCGCGATTCTGATACAACGAATGCGAAAGGATGTTGAGAAGCTGCTTGATCTCGGTCTGGAATGTGAATTCTTCGCGGGTGGCGGTCGTCATCGAAGCCCTCACTGAACTTTGGGAAATTAGAATTCGTTTGAGAATTGCCAGGCGGACTGCCAGAATGGCAGTTATTCATTCTTATGACCATCTAGGATGCAACGTCCGTTCCGATTGCCATCGGATCTCGTTGCAACGGCAAGGTCGGACTTGTTGTTATTTCGTAAGTCTTTATTGTGTATTTTCTTATGACGATTCTTTGGTGTTGATTGCGAAGTTGGTAAACCTCCATGCTGCAAGCAGGTTCTGATGGCAACGAGAATTCTTCAGGA
>JAIXUU010000163.1 GCA_027483405.1 Planctomyces sp.
AATCCTCCGGAATTGACTGGCAGCCAAAAAACGTATCATCGTTTGCGTAGAGAAAATACTCCTATAGTCTTGGGATCTGATGCAGACTACATTCAATTGCGTGGCTGTTATACGTGGGTAGATCCTCAAGCCAACAAGATATCTCGCTATGGTCGACAAGACACATCTGCGGATGATCCCGATAAAGCCAGGTTGGCACCTGTTTATCCGCAACGAAAAGATTCGACAAACCCACGCCGCGTGCCACAACGCCGAACTCGGTAAGTAGCGAAGCTCCTGCTGACTCTTCCAACGGATCGATCGGTTGTGAGGCATACCGGCTCCGTTTCGCCATCAATTCTCCATCCGATCCGTATACCCATGTATAGATGAGGTCCACGGGAAATGATGAATTTTGAACTCGATCCGATAATTCATTATTCATTATTCATTAGGAAAACAATCCGCGTGTCTAATAGAGTGTCAAAGACCAGCTACTTGCCACTCCTCACGTGCTTTCAACACAAACCAAGAATACAATCGATGCTTATATCATGATTTCTTGAGCAGACGAAATGCTCCGCGAAACTCTGATGACTTACCACGCCCTGTACCATTGAAGTGGGCGATGGACACTGGAGAGAAATTGTTCTCCCCGGCAAGCGTCCCGTCCTGCTTGGAGAAAATGATCTTTTGGGAATGCATCTGAACATTAAAGCGAGAGCTTAGTTCTTGTCCACAATTGAGATACGCCAGATGCAAATTGAAAAGTGCTTGATTTCTCCAAGGGGTTTCTCCTCTCGCGTCAATCCATTCTGAAGGCTTGTAAAAACTACGTATTGATGCGTCTAAAGCGTTGATCGCCTCCCGTTTCCCTGCAAAAAGTCCATCATTTGCAATCAATGGATAAGTTGAAATCGATCGATTTCGACAAAGCAAAAGTCTTTCCATTTCCTCGATGTTCGATTTATACAGAGCTGGAATTGCTCTTTCGAAATCATGAATATCTGAGTTACCTTCCCGACAAACGAGAATCGTTCCATGAGGAGCCGCTTCAATCGTAGATACAATCTCCTGAAGACTACCAAGCACTAACATGTCGGCATCCAGGCAGATAATGTTTTCTGCATTGACAACTCGTCCTGAGCTGTAAAGCACCGACTTGGTAGCCACGGAGAGCGGCTTGTCACTTTGACAAGGAATCACGTCCGCTCCGTGAGCTGTTGCCACCTCTCTCACTTCTTCACTATCACCGATGGAAAAAACTGCTAGCCCTGCTCCTACGCATTGGGCATTTTGACGTATAGATCCAAAAAGGTCATCGACCCATGATGCGAATGCTCCTGATGCTGATGTTACAAAACATGTTCGATTGTAAGTCATGGGGTGAATGCCATCGATCCTTGCCCTCCCAAGGCAATCCATTAGAAATCCTTGTTCGTCTTCCATACCGGCCATGGCGACCGTCGGGTTCAACCAGACGGTATGACAATGCTCCCATCGCCGGGGAATGGTAACCAGTTCAATCTGACGGCAATTCTCCAGTGGAGCCACGATCAGTCGCGGCGTTTCCTGTGGTCGTACGTCCTTTGCCAGACCCAGAACTGCTCCTTCCGACATGACAAGGAAGTCAGCGGACGTCATGCCGGTCCGCACATCATCGTTGATCGCAACCAGACTGCGAAATTCCTTTTCTTCTGGTTGAACCTGATAGACCAGACGCGAGGAGGCATGAGCGCTGATGGCATGTGGGAAACTTCGACCAAGAACAGTTACCGATTTCTGCTCGTACCCGAGATCACCAGAAACCCCGAGTGCCCCATAACCGACTTGGGATTTCAATGGCTTTTCTTCGCATAGAAATCGAAGACCGTGCTCTGGATGCTGTCCCAGCACTTCCAGTAAGGACTTTTCTAATATCTCGATGCGTTTGACATGTTCAGCCCGATCGGCAACATGCTTCTTTACAATGTCGGCCAGTACAGGATCCGAAATCGGGGAAGGTGCCAAATGGCGTGCCCCCGGGAGCACATCGGGTTGCTGCCCACCGCCGTCGATGCTCGTATGGTGGTATTTGGACTTTCCTCGCATGATCATGACACGGTCACTGACGGCGATGGGATCTGGGGCCCATTCCATCATCCGTGCAGAAAGGATCCTGCGAACAAAGGCCGTGTCCTCGTACAAAGTCGTGGGTGGATAGCCTCCAACCGCCTCCCATTCCGATTTTTTGAAAATCATCTGCGGGTGGTAAATCCAGTTCAGCAACGCCTGGTTGTGATGCAAATTCTGATCTCCCCAATATGCCCAATATTCTGCAGGGCAGTAAAGATGGGAATCGAGCGATCGGATACGATCCATGCAATACGATAGTCGCCACGGCATATAAATATCATCATCATCCCACACGGCGATGTACTCTCCCGTGGCCATCGCGATAGCCGCGTTCCTCTTTTCACCCAGAGAACCCCACCGGGTCGGTGAGTTGACAATCGTGACACCTGGAAAGTCGCCCAAGAGCTCCTGCCCTGGACAATCATTAAATATAATTAATTCCTTATTCGGATAATCTTGAGCCAGAAACATGCTCAATGACTCAGAGACGTAATCCGATCGACCAAAGGTTGGCATGACACAACTGACAAGAGGCATGTTCAACTTAGACTCTTTCAACTGATCCATGGGTTGTTCGTCGTTTTCTAAAAAAAAGTCCGATCCGACCTGAGCATGATTCGAAAAAAGCTTCAAAGGTGCGCATTTGTCGCTTACCAAACGTCTGTAATCTCCACGCCAGGCAGGGAATAAATCAATCCGGCCGGTGGGAACATGTCCACAATCGACAGCTTTGCGAACATAGTCCGCAACATGTTCGTTACCTTTGACAGATTTTCCTTCGTCGCGCCCAAACGCACTGAGGTGGTATGAACCAGTCCCACTCCATCTGTAGATGTAGAAGAGTTCGAAGTCCTGAAGTGAATCATCATCCTTTGTACCGGAAATCAACCTCGATAATTCTGATTCCAATCCCCAATCCTGACCTGATCCAATATGTGGGTAGCCACCCGCTTGATCAAAAAGATCTCTTGTGAAACAGGCCCCGCTATGAAAGAGATTGCGACCAACGCCACGAACGACACCTTCCGACATAA
>JAIXUU010000363.1 GCA_027483405.1 Planctomyces sp.
AACTGAAGGAGCTTGAAGCCGAACTGGCCCAGAGCCCGCCTGATGAATTCAACAAACTCGTCTTTGCCTATCACGAAAAGAATATGGGCAAAGGAGCAGCGGTCAAAACCGGTTTTTCCAAGACCACGGGCCAGATCATCATCATCCAGGATGCAGACCTCGAGTACGATCCTTCCGAGTATCTGAGGTTGATTCGGCCCATCATCGAGGGCAAAGCCGATGTGGTGTTTGGCAGCCGGTTTCTGGGTGATCAGGAACATCGCGTGCTGTATTACTGGCACTTCCTGGGCAACACCGTACTGACCACCCTTTCAAACTGTTTCACGAACCTTAATCTCACCGACATGGAAACCTGTTACAAGGTTTTCACGAGGAATGCCCTCGATTCGATCTGGCCCACACTCAAGCAGAATCGCTTCGGTATTGAACCTGAGATCACTGCCAAAGTGGCCCGACGGAATTTGCGTGTTTACGAGATGTCGATCAGCTATTCGGGCCGCACTTACGAGCAAGGCAAAAAGATCGGCTGGAAGGATGGAGTCCAGGCCCTTTACTGCATCGTTCGCTACTGGTGGGCCGATTGATTTCGGGCGAATTCGCCTGAAGATTCGATCAAGCCTCCATCCATCAACTGCGATATGCCATTCGATTTAATCGAGACAAGGTGACTCAGACGGGATTTTCTCTCGTTTCCGAGTCTGTTTTCGTATGCCTGTGCATCGATTGTGATTTATCGAATGAAATTCGACGGCTGAAAGTCGATGCACGGCTCCAGGGGGCAATGTGGTTTGCCCTGAGTACGTCTGACGTATTATGCTTGTAGCATTGCAGTTATTGCCGAAGCAATGGGTCGTCATCGTCTGGATGACTGCCTAACATATGGGACATTGGAAGTTCACCAAGATCGTAGTAAAGAGGCCTCATGGCACCGCTGCCGAAGGATTCCCCGCCCCCACCTGCTCCCCGCCTTCCCAGCAACCGGGAGACTGACGACGAACCTAAAAAGTCTTCGTTTCCCGCCTCCTGGGTGATCCTGTTTCTCATCCTCACCATTGGCTTTGTCTGGATGTGGCAGGCTTCTCCTTCCAATCAAGGAAAGCGCGTCGACTACATCTTTGTCTGGCGGCAGGCCGAAGAGGGCAAAATCGCCAAAGTGACTTATCACGGCGAACTTCTCACGGGGACGTGGAAGAACGAAAAGGGAACTGTCGATCCCGAAGATCCCAATAAAGTACTTCCTGCCAATTTCAATACCATTCTCCCGTTGAAGCAGGATGACGACCTGCTGCGGTTACTCCGCGAGAAAGGGGTTAAAATCTCGGCTGAACCTCAGGATCCTGGCCTCGGGATGACCTTGCTCCTGTGGCTCTCCGGGCCACTCCTGATTCTGGGTGTCTTTTACTACATGATGCGTCGTAACACCGATGCCATGGGTGGCGGCGGCATGATGGGCAATTTCATTCGCAGCCCTGCCAAAAAATTCAAAGCCAGCGAACAGATGACAACCTTCGCCGATGTCGCCGCGATGGAGCAGGCCAAAGGCGAACTGGCAGAAATCGTCGAGTTCCTCAAAAGTCCGCAGAAGTTTCAAAAGCTGGGTGCCCAGATCCCCAAAGGTGTCCTGCTCATGGGGCCACCCGGAACGGGCAAGACTCTGCTGGCCAGAGCCACAGCTGGCGAAGCGGGAGTCCCTTTCTATTCAATCAACGGCTCTGAGTTTATCCAGATGTTTGTGGGTGTCGGTGCCAGCCGCGTGCGTGATCTTTTCCGCAATGCAAAGGAAAACAGCCCCTGCATACTGTTCATTGACGAAATTGATGCCGTCGGTCGAGTTCGTGGAGCAGGGCTGGGTGGTGGACATGACGAGCGGGAACAGACTCTCAATCAGATTCTGAGTGAGATGGATGGTTTTAATCAGACAGAGGCCGTCATTGTCATCGCTGCGACAAACCGTCCCGATGTTCTCGATCCCGCACTCTTGCGTCCTGGTCGCTTTGACCGCCATATTTCGGTTGATCGATCCAACAAAACAGGACGCGAAGCCATCTTGAAGGTCCATTGCCGGAAGGTGCCATTAGCCGACGATGTCGACCTGGCTGCGATTGCCTCTTCCACGATTGGTTTCTCGGGTGCAGAGCTGAAGAATCTCGTGAATGAGGCGGCTTTGGGAGCCGCTCGTGATGGGCGTGATAAAGTCACAAAAGGTGACTTTGATCTGGCTCGCGACCGCGTCCTCATGGGGGCAAAGCGTGAGGAAGTCTTATCGCCCCATGAACGCGAAATGACGGCTTACCACGAGGCTGGCCACGCCCTGCTGGCATGGTTCCAGCCAGAGCTTGATCCGGTTCATAAAGTGACGATCATCCCGCGTGGTCGCGCTCTGGGTGTGACTCAACTGCTCCCGAACGAAGAGCGATACAACATTGGCGAGAAGCGCATCCATGCCCAGCTCGTCTTCATGCTGGGTGGTCGTGCTGCCGAGAAGCTGGTCTTCGACGAGTATTCGGCTGGGGCCGAAGATGATCTCAAACGGGCCACTCAACTCACTCGGCGGATGGTCAGTCATTGGGGGATGAGCGAGGTCATCGGGCCGGTCGCCTTCCGGAGTGGCGAGGAACATCCCTTCCTGGGGAAGGAAATGTCAGAGCCTCGTGAACACAGCGAAGCGACGGCTCATCTGATCGATCAGGAAGTACAGCGAATTCTGGTCGAAGCCGCCAATAGAGCCCGACAAATGCTCGTCGATCATCGGGAAGCTCTCGACAAACTTTCGATGGAACTGGTGAAAGCGGAAGCTCTCGATTATGACCAGATGGTCGGGATCATCGGTGAACCAATCCCGAGAACTGAGCACACTCTTGTGAGTAATGCGTAAGCTGGGGGATGTGAATCACCAGTTAGTTATTGCTGCACCAGGAAGTGATCGCTGTTTGATCCAGTTCTTAATCAGCCATCGTGTGCCACTGCTGGCTTGCCAGCAGTGCTCCTCTCATGATGTCTTCGTCGTCAGACCTAATCGAAGACCCCACGGCGTCAGATGATCTTGTTCATCACACGCCAAGAACGTCCGAACTCCCCTCATCCCGGCCTTCTCCCGTCAGAACGGGAGAAGGAGCTAAAAACCCTCGCCCGCGTCTGCGTGGGAGAGGGTGGCACGAAGTGCCGGGTGAGGGGCATTTCCGTTCGATGTACAGCAGGCAACAGAGTTTCCGCAGGAGCGCCGATTGCCTGCCATGAGCCAGAGGTTATGGGCATACTGCGTTAAAGTCGCTCGTTGATTGCATACCTAATACGTACAAGCTCCCGTCAGAACGGGAGAAGGAGAAAAAACTCGTAGCAAGCTCCCAGCTTTTTTAGCCGGATTGCAGTAATGCCAATTCGGCTTTCTGCACACTACTGGTGAACTCAAAGACTTACGCGAGCGGGACGATCTTCAGATTTACTTCTTGCCGGCGGCATGAGCTTCCGCGGCTTTGGCAGCCGCCTCTTCGGCTTCTTTCTGAATCTTGGCCGATTCCTCTGCCGTCTTGGTAGCGACCGGTGTACCGCCACCACCGCATCCGGCGAGCATCGTTGTTGAAAATCCACAGAGGACGAGAGTGCAGAGGGAGAGACGAATCAGATGAGTCATGGAGCAATTCCGCTGTGTAGGAGGAGCAAAGGAAACGCCTGCCGCGAAAATCGCGACAGGCGCAAAGAGACAGACATCTATGTACTAAGCATACGGCACTAAATGGAGACTCAGATTAGAACTCACCCAGGGTCTCGCCACCGTTCTTGGAGCCGATGCCGCGATAAAGCGTCAGGTCGATGTTCTCACTCAGGAACTTGACAGACCCATCGCCCATAAGGAAGTGAGCACCACCGGTATGGCGGCTGCCGAAACCTAGATCGGACCCACCATTGATTCGATAAAGTCCTTGCCCCGTTGTGGCATCGAGCACATTGTCCATAATTCGAAGTTGGCCACCAATTGAGCTACGACCATTGCAGCCAGCGTTGTTGTTACCACCGGCCCACAGGGGGTAGTTTCCACTGCCAGTATTTGTTGGTGAGACGTTGGCACTGATTGAAACTTCTCCGAGCATGGCGGTATTCGAAGTTCCATCTGTGATATCTCGCATCTTGGTAAACCAAGTTTCGGTATTGCTGTTAGACATCAGGAAAATGCCAGTTTGCCTGTTACCACGCCAGTTTCCGTCAGCACAGGTGGCACTGATTTCGCCACCGATGTTGCCCAGATAGTTGGACTTGGCATACCCATCGTTATCTTTGGCTGGAAGCACATCAGAGGGACACACAAAGGCAGTCAAAGTTCGTGTCGCTGCACCGCCGGCTGCATTGGTATTGATTTCGGCCGGGTTATTAGCAAGCCCATCGACGTTGGCATGCGACAAATAACCAGAGCTGTTGACTGGCACACGGTAGAAGTAAAGGGTATCGGCAAACAACAGGTTATAAAGAGGGGCCTGATCCAGCTCAGGAAGAATGGCTGCACCCCAACCCCAACTGCGATTGTCATCATCCGACATACCTGTCGGGAACACATTGTAGGTGTCATGGAAGTTGTGGAGTGCCAGGCCAAACTGCTTGAGGTTGTTGCGGCACTGGGTTCTTCGGGCCGCTTCGCGAGCCTGTTGAACCGCAGGCAACAACAGTGCGATCAGAATGGCAATAATCGCAATCACCACCAGCAGCTCAATGAGCGTAAAGCCAGTACGACGGACACAATGAGTTTTCATGCGAAGCTCCTCAGAACGAGTAAAAAGACAAGAAAGACAGAAAGGAATCAGCAAAAGACAGGCCGTGAGTCAAACATCCGATGTATGTCCTGACCCACACTATCATCGGTGAGATTAGTCACAGAGAGTCAACAAATCAACACCCGTCAATACTTAAGAATGTGTGATTTTTCGAGAATTAACCCATTGCCCAGAAACGACTTAGTACACACACCATCCACACTGGTATAAATACTTATACATCATATTGGCACCACTTAGATTGCGAGGTCAGGTATTCACTAGAGTCGAACGGAAAGGATCGGCATCAGTCTTTAGTCAACGAGGCACAACTCAAGGGCGAGTGGAGAAAATGCCGCCTTCGTTTCATGTGGCATGAAATGAGCGAGCCCCTACTTTCGTAAGGGCTTGCTCATTGAAAATTTGCTTTTCGGAGCTTGAACACGGCACATGATCAATCACAGTTAATCATGCCGCAACAGCCTGAATACAGATCGCTGCAGCTGCTCAAATCAATCATTGGCTCGGGAGCTTCTTGAGGAGTTCTGCTGCGAGCTTCTTGCGGGTTGCTGGATTCGGATTACTGGTCGCCGCGTCGAACTCTGCCTGCAAGGCTGCTGTCTCGACGCCGGCTACAGAAACTTTGCCAAGTTCTTCACGGATCAAGCTGACACCACTATCTGTCTGGCCTGACTTGGAGAAGAACGTTAACCATTCGCGAACACGATCCAGTGAGGTTGTTTCTTTAACTTTTTGAGCGGAAGCATACTTCTGCTCACCCGAGCTGCACCCTGAAACAACAGTTATGGAAAGAACAATCGCTGCGAAAGTGGCATAACTTCTCATCATGTTGGCTCCGCGTGATTTTAAGTGTTTTATCGAGATCGAGCTGATGACAAAATCTTGAGTTCAAGCAATAGGAGTGATTGCAGTCAACTATTTCAAAAGTATTCCCAATCGTCGGGGCGGAATAAAAACACCACTGCAGGAAGAACCAGCAGTGGTGTTTGGTCGTTAACAGATCGAGTTAGAAGTCGCCTAATGGATTTCCATCAGCACGAGCACCTGCACGCTGCCATAACAACGTGTCAATGTTCTCACTGATGAAGCGGACTGTCCCATCGCCCATGGCGACATGTGCACCACCAGTGTGGCGACTGCGGGCAGGAGCAATTGACGATCGGTCTGCGCACAAGCCAAAACCGGTACCGTAAGCCGCCGAGCGAAACTTCCAGTTCGGCGTTGCCGCAGTATTAAAAAGTGTCTGGTGGGGATAAGGCGATGTCCAATCACTGCCACATGCACTCAAAGAACCTTCAGCTGTTGTTGAGAGCCCGTTGAGCACCGCCCCTTCGGTAGCAAGTTCTGCGGCGGTGGGAAAGTTATTGTCGACAAATGTGGGATTTGTTGGATTGCGTACGATGTCGGAATCCGATGTTCCGTTCTGATTGTTATCGCCCTTCAGTAGTTCACCCAGGATCACCACATTTGATGAACCGTCCGTAATGTCCCGGAAATTCATTTCTCGCCCCTGAGTGATAATCCCATTGGAAACGGTTCCTACTGAAGTCGCATTCATCCCGGCCCAGTTGTTCCAGGCCGAACCTGTGCAACCGGCATAGTTGTTACCAGGCTGAGCGCCGCCATACGGACGGTCTGATGGACAAACGAAAGCCGCAATTTTCGAATTGCGTGCATTGGCGTTGGCTCCGTTGTCATAGGTGACATCCATGTTCCAGGTGTTGAAGAGGGGAGTCTGATCCACATAGGGAAGAATTGACACGACCCAGGAATGTCCATGCCAGCCACTCCCGGTGGAAGGCCAATAGGCTCCCTTCGGAAACATGTTGTAGACGTCATGGTAATTGTGCAGTGCCAATCCCAACTGCTTAAGGTTGTTACGGCACTGGGTGCGACGAGCTGCTTCCCGGGCCTGCTGAACGGCAGGCAGAAGCAATGCAATCAAAATCGCGATGATGGCAATGACCACCAAAAGCTCAATCAAAGTGAATCCGCGGCGAGGTGACTTCATAGAATCTTCCTGAAAATGTGAGAGAAAAGACATGTTCAGGAAGTATAGACATCAACATATCTCCATGCAAATCCCAAGTCTCTTTGCCAACAAAAAATTCAGGCACGCGCAAACTATTTGATAATTAGCAGTTACAAAACACGCAGGTGGCAGAACTCTCTTGCAAATTGAGAATTCTGACACCTGAATTACAACCTTCAGTGAAAATACTCAAAAGTTGGCGACGCCTTGAGTCTTTTCGACTGCCCAACCTTAACGTGTTGCTGGCAAAGACTTTTCGGGGA
>JAIXUU010000229.1 GCA_027483405.1 Planctomyces sp.
ACGAGAAAAGTGTTCAAGGTCATGATGACGTAGTCACTGTCTGCGGTGCCAGTACAAACTGCGTCGAGCTGCGATTGAAAAGTCTCGCAGACACGCCCCCAGAATTCATAGCTTTAGATTTGAAGGCCGCAGAAAGGCTTCGTGATGACCTGATTGGTGCAATTAAATATTGGGCCAAACCTGGCCCGGAGAATTTGAACGGGATGGCCACTGACTTTCAGAGAATCGATACAGTCGTGACTGCAGGTGTTGATGTCCAATCCGAAAAAACAATTGCCGAGATCGAAGCGTCTGAGGATGGGGGCGAATCATCCGAACAGAAGAAATGCAGCATTGGAGATCTCACTCGGGGAGTGAGGAAAAGCCTTCAGGAATTCAACGTAGGGCAGATCGATTTTGATGTTACTGTCGACGAGGAAGGGTTATTGAGTGCCCGGGACGAAGCCGCCCGACTGAAGTTTGTCGTCAATCCTGACGCATAAAACTCACTAGAAAACGAAAAGAGCCAGCCCAGTGTGATCCACTAGGCTGGCTCTTTTGACTTAAGCAGGATCAGATTTCCTGATGAGTGTATTTCCAAGGTTGTTGAGAAAGCTTAGCTTCGATGAAAGCCTTCCTCGAAATCTCTGCACCAGAACCCCAACAGTTCTGACGGCAGAACTCTTTGTACTCATGGGCCAAAAACAGCACCAAGACAGGCTTAACATTCTCTCGATCTGTAAGTCCGATAATTGTATTCGCTGCCTGGTCTTCCCACTCAGCAAAAGAGATTTGTGGAAGATCTGAATCCCACTTGCGGATCTCATCAAACTCACTTGAGAGATACCATGGAATTGGAAGCACTTGTGTGCGGTCAATCCAACGATCAGGCATGGCTTGCACCTTCCGTGACAACACGACTCGGTATCCATCCCTTCGCCTCAGGCCGAACCTCACAGGCCTAACGAAGTTCAGTCTTTGAACTTCGCCACCGATATGGTGTTTTCAACGACCCCGGCTGGTACCACACAGCCGAGGTCGCGAATGACAGGAGAGGTTAGCAAACCCAGTGGCTGAAAAGACGGAGTCCAAAGCAGAAAGGGCTCTTGGTACACCATCCGAGTCCCGCGGCCCTGACAGACGCGGCCTCATCCTGTCTTGTACAAAACAAATGGCTAGGGCCGGGATCGAACCGGCGACACCAGGATTTTCAGTCCTGTGCTCTACCAACTGAGCTACCTAGCCATGCAAAACCAAGCATCAAATCTGGCGCTTGCGTACTACCAGGATGAGTATAGGGAAGAGGAATGTGCGCTGCAAGTTGACGGACGAAGATCACTTCAACCGGGAAAAGCGGCTCTTGCCAACTGCGGTTTAAGACAGATCTTCACTGTTTGATGACAGGATACTGGCAGATGACGGGAAACTGAAATTTACGCCCCATGATCCGGAGGGGTGGGTCGGTCATCTTCCAGAATTGGTGGAGAAACATTTTCCTGATTGCCAGGCGATGAGCCACTGGAAAGTTCCTGATTCGCAGAACTTTTCTGAGCACCAGGGGGCAACACAGGAGGAGATTTATTGATAAACCAGTATTCCGGAATCCGATGTTGCGGCGGAAGTGGACGACGGTTGAGTCGCTTCAGCCGCCGAGCCCCGACAAGCGTTAACAGGATCAGCATCCCACCGGCTATCAGAATTCCAGCCAGCGCGACCAACCCGGCCCACGCCTTCGCTCGCAACTGCTTTCGCTTAACGTCATCTGCCAATAAACGGGATCTCGCCGCCTCCCCGTTATCACGAGCCTCTTCGGTGTCACCAGTCTCTCCACCCGCCTGGTTCACGGCAGATTTTTCACCATTCTCTGATGGGAGAAGTGATTCTGCCGGTTCGACGAGTTCTATGGGTTGTTCAGGCGCCCTTTGGACTGGATTGACGGCAGATTGTTCTGCACCAGGGGCGGCTTGCAGTGGATGAAAACCCAACAACAGCAGCACAGCAAGAAGCAGCCAACTTCTTTGCCCATCAGTTTTAAGCGCTGGCGCAGCGTTCATATCGACAGACGCTGGCCCGGGAATTGGACGTTTCCAGAGACCATCCACACCTCTGTTCATATCCAGATTCCGTCACGGGGAGCCGCCTGACCGACGAGCTTCAATTTTTCGTAAAGTTCTCTCTCTTCAGCAGTTAATGACTTAGGAACCACGATCTTTATCACGACAAACTGGTCGCCAGCCGTCGCCGTTTTCGTCGCTGCCACCCCTTTTCCCCGGACTCGTAAACGTGCACCAGAAGATGTGCCGGGCGGGATGGTCAGAGTAATCATGCCATCAGCCAATGTGGGGACATCGGCCTTACAACCCAGCGCTGCTTCAGCCGGCGTCAATGGAAGATCGACGAGAATATCCCGGTTTTCACGACGGAAGAATTTGTGGGGCGCCACAAACACATCCAGCAGCACGTCACCTTGATTCTCCGGGCCCATTCCTCCCAGCCGAATCTTCTTGCCCGTCTCGATTCCTGCTGGAACTGAGACCGAGACGTTTTCTCCACCATTTAAATGCGAAAGATGGACATCGATCTTTCCGCCAAGAATGGCTTTTTCAAAGGGGACAGTCACAGACATTTCAATATCGCGCGGTGCTGATCTTCGAGTCCTGCCACCTTCACCACGACCTGCTCTGGCGCCGCCACCAAAACCACCAAAGCCAAAGCCACCGAGCAGTTCTTCCAGATCGACCGCCGAGGCACCACCGGCTCCACCTCCTCCAAAAGGTGAACGACCGTAGGGGTTTGCGCCGCCTTCGCCATTAGAGGCTTTGTAGAAATCGTGCCCTAACTGATCGTACTTGCGACGCTTCTCTTCGTCACCAATGACGTCGTAAGCTTCCTGGATCTCTTTGAACTTCTGGGCAGCCGCAGCATCCCCCGGGCGGGCATCGGGATGGTACTCGCGAGCCAGTTTGCGATAGGTCTTGCGAATCTCATCAGCCGTTGCAGTTTTTGTAACACCAAGTGCTGAATAGTAATCCTGAGCAGGCATGTAGACTTTCCGGGTCCCGAGAAGAACACATTTTTGACAGATTATACGATGATTCGCTTCCGATTGTGGAGTCAGAACTTAAGTTCGAAGATCCGCTGACGACAATTCGGCAAGTTGCTCGATCGCCCCCCTGCGGAACGTGACTTGCTTGCACCTCTTGCGGACATGACGTTTGCCACGGAAGGAGCACTTTCCAGCGGTACGAGACCCTGGGTCGAACAACCCTGTTTGATGGCACCCATTTCGAAAAGGCGGTCGATGGTCAGCAGGCCATCGTATCGCCCATTGATATCGCCAGTTTGACTCGACCGCTGACTGCTGAATAGGCCCAGGCTACAGGGAGCTGTTGTTTTCACAGGATGTCTGCTGAAGGGTCGAACATTTCGAACAACAATTAGAATCGTGCTCGAAATATTGAGTCTCATCAGGCAGATTTCCCAAGAATCAACGAGCTGCTGTCCGTTTGTGACGGTTCTTACAAAGAGCGAAAATTGGCAAGAGGAATCCAGTTTGACCTGTGCACGGGGCGACCTATAGT
>JAIXUU010000236.1 GCA_027483405.1 Planctomyces sp.
ATTACGGATCACCGACGCCTATCAAGCAGTTGGCGACAGTGAGTGTTCCAGAGCCGCAGCAGATCATGATCAAGCCGTTCGATCAGTCGATTCTCAGTGAAATCGGCAAGGCGATTCAGGCGAGCGATGTGGGGCTGGCCCCCAATAACGACGGCCGCGTCATCCGCCTGAATGTGCCACCCCTTTCGACCGAACGCCGCAAACAGATTGTGGCTCGTGTGAAGGAAATGGCCGAAGACGCCCGCGTGGCCATTCGCAACATCCGTCGCGACGCCAACAAACACGCCGACACCGCTCTGAAAGACAAGCTGATGAGCGAAGACATCCATGAATCGACGAAGGAGTCGGTTCAGGAGTTGACCAAGAAGTACGAAGGAAAAGTCAACACTGTCGCCGAAGCGAAGGAAAAGGAAGTGATGGAGCAGTAGGAGTGATGGACTGCTGGCCGACATGACCAGTGACATCAAACACAACAAGCCTGCCCTGTGCAGGCTTGTTTTTTAGTATCAAACAAAATGATCAATTGGATATCTAACACATATTGAATCATGGGGAGGAATGAAATGATTCCAAAACCTCTTATGTCAATCATGCTTTCCGATCTTCAATCTTTGTGTGATGCATCTGCTCCAGAAACAACAACAATGGAATTCAAAGAACAGCTTTATCTACTCGAATTGGAAAAAGCAGAGGGAAAAAGACGTCAAGTTGAGGAGCTTTGCAAGGATGTTTCATCCCTTGCAAACTCCAGGGGCGGAGACATTATCTTTGGGATTGCTGAAGACTCTGACGGTAAAGCAGAGTCAGTTAAGTCAATTCCATCAATACCCCACGATGATTTACAACGCCAAATTAATACGTTACTCAGAGCGAACATAGACCCACCGATTTCCATCACTTTGCATTCTATCCCCGTGACTGATGAAACAGTTACGATTGTTCTTCGAGTGGATCAAAGTACAAATGCTCCTCATCGTGTGAAGTATCGTGATGATAAATCTGTTTTTTGGCGTAGAGTAGGTGCTTCATGCGTACAAATGGACACTCGAGAGATTCATGAATCTTTCAAGGCGAATGATATGCTATCGGATCGCATCAAAAATTTTGTGCACAACCGAGTAAATGGAGTAACAACCTCATCAGAACTTTGTCCAATCGATGGTGAAGGTGCTATCTTTGTTCATTTAATACCCTTTGACGCATTTTCAAGTACAGTACGACTACAACGAGAAGCTATCATGGAGGAATTCTCATCTTTCACTCCAACGGTCGGAGGCGCGGGCCGTTGGCGGAAAAATGTAGACGGAGTATGCCGCCAATCATCTGGATCCGAAACACATTTTCGCATCCAGATCTACACTAATGGAATTGTGGAAATCGCTCTTGGAGGAGTCCTCGCACAAAATAATTCGGAGAAATATCTTCATCCAAAGACGTGCATGGATATCTTAGAAATGTTGGTGAGTTGCGTCAGCCGTATGCGAAACTTAGGGCTTTCGAGCAGAATTTGGTTTTTTTTCTCACTTAGAGAAATGATGGGGCAAGTTTTCAACACGTTCAATCATTACGAATATGATGGTAAGTTTGATCGAAGTACCCTTTTTCTACCGGAAGTCGACGTTTCTGATCTGTGCGTCGATTCGTTTCCTGCAGTCGCTAGGCTTGTTTTTGATGAGTTGTGCTCCGCTGCAGGATACTCAACCTCATTACGAGTAGACGACGATGGCAAACTTCATTTCAGGTGACCTCCATGGTGTCCCCAGCTTAAGATACGCGAAAAACGTTACATATATATGAATATCAATCTGCAATGCGTATAACTTGAAAAGCAGTGAAACATGAAGAATGAAAAAGGGTATTACGACGGCGTAATGAGGTTTATCGGCTTCTGCTGGTTTCCTGCTATTGTTCTGTGTTACCTAGGTTGTTCAAAACTCGCGTCTTCGGAGGAGACAAAGTTCGCTGCGATTCAGGTTTCTGCAGGTGTAGTGGATCGAAAAGAGTTGCCACTGGAGATAGTTCTACCGGAAGCGTTGAAAGCGGCGAAGCAGGTTTCTTTGGTTGAGGTGGGTTCCAATAAGCCGGTGCCCTGCCAGATCGAAGCTGGTTCGCCGCTGAAGGTCTGGTGGATGCTTGAGCATCTGCCGGCGGGTGAGTCGCGGAGATATCGGCTCTCGGCGGTTGATTCAGACAATTCAAATGCCGAGAACGGCACCACTGCTCCTGCTCCCGACATGACAGCCGCGGTCGATGGGCAGGCTTTAGCCATTTCAGTTGAAGGCTTGCCGGTTCTCAAGTATCAGCAGGCGGTCATGCCCTCGGCTGATCCTGCCAAGCCGTTCTATGCCCGCAGCGGGTTTATTCACCCAATCTTTGACCCGGCTGGCCGCGCGGTCACGGAGGCGATGCCGGCTGACCATATGCATCAGCACGCCCTCATGTTCGCCTGGGTGAATGCCGAGTTTGAGGGCCGCAAGGTTGATTTCTGGAACAGTCATAAAGAGCAGGGGCTTGTGCGGCATGTGCGTTTGGAAGACATCCAGGTGGGCCCGGTCTTTATTAGCTTCAAAGCCCGACTCGAACATGTCGATCAGACTCCAGAAGATGGCCCTCGAGTCGCGCTGCAGGAGCTTTGGGAAGTTAAGGTTTTCCATCGAACGGATGGATTTCTCTTCGACTGGCAATCGACTCTCACCTGTGCGACGGAGTCTCCTCTCAAACTCTTGAAGCATGATTACGGTGGCTTATGCCTGCGTGGACGCGACGAGTGGAACAAAGCCGATGGTGGCGAGTTCCTGACCAGCGAAGGCAAAACACGAGCCAATGGGAACCATACGAGGCCTCACTGGTGCGATCTTTCCGGCCCCATACTTCAGGCCAAGCCAGTGCCTGAGGTCAAGCCAATGCCTGAGGCGACTCCAGCGAGAAGCACCACCCAAGATCCAGCGATATCACCTGCTCCCTGGGGCGGAATTGCGGTCCTCGACCATCCCTCGAATTTTCGCTTCCCGCAACCTGTCAGGCTGCATCCCAGCATGCCTTACCTTTCGGTCACGCCTGCTCCTTTGGGCCCTTTTGAGATCGAACCGGGCAAGCCTTATATCACCCGCTTTCGATTTTTCACGCATACCGGCAAGCCCGAGGCCTCTCTCATCGACCAACTCTGGGATGATTATGCACAGCCTGTGGCCAGCCGGGTGATTGAGTAATTTCCATCTCGGAAATTAATGGCGGGTGGAGAGTCTGTGAGGCATGCCTGCTCCGAGCCGCAAGCATGGCACACAGCGAGTAGCCTCAGGTGATCTGCACTCTTGTCGTTAACCCAGTTCCAGAGACGTAATCCCGTAGATCTGCTCATGCGCGAGCGTTGGAATGGGGCCGAAATACATACGTGTACATTCAAAGATCTGAGTCATCCCCAGACTTTGACAGAGTTCAATCGCAGCCTGGTTGTTCTCGGGAACATCCATGAGCAGCGATTGTCCCTCCGTTTGCTGAAAGCTGGTGAGCAACAGCGCCCGAGCGATTTCGGGAGTCTCGGCATACAAAGGAGCCAGCTTCCAACCCACCCGGCAACGCCGCAGCAGACTGTAGCCCCGGAGCTGGTTTCCTTCCTGCCATGCGAGTGAAACAATCCCCGGCTGTGTCAGCCAGCGATTCAGGAAATTCGGGCGGGCACCGGGAAAACAGCGAGCGTCCAAAACTTCGATCCGTTCTCTGGGAATGGAATTCAATTCGACAATCTCGGGAACGTTCGCAATTGCTGGTAACGAATGGGCCAGGGCTTCGTACCGGCAATGTCGATATTGCAGCACAAACCCGCCTTTGGCATAGAAGGGAATCATGTTCGTGACGGCATCGAGGCCGATCGTTCCGGAAGAGTTTTCTGGTAACGGTGTGAGTCTGGCCAGCAGATGATCCCGGCGGGCATACCAGAGCTTCTCACCCAGGCCCTGGCCGCGAAACTCAGGCCGCAGGATGAAGAGGCCCATGAAGCCGAAGTGAGCATTGTGGCGGACAACACTCCCGCCTCCCGCCAGTTCGCCATCGACTTCAAGGCCGAGAAATCCTTCTGGATCAGCCGCCCAGAAGTTGGCTGCATCATGCACGCCCGGGTTCCATCCCTCCAGAGCCGCCCAGTTGACGAGCTGTTCTACTTCGGGAAAGTTCAGCGGGCGAATGATGGCCGAGGGCATGACGATGACCTTAAATTTTCGTGAAGGGTGTCTCAGAAACTGAATCCGGGAAGGCGGATCTTCCCTATCATATCGAATCAGGGAATTGGGAAAGGCGTCGCTCATGGGCTTGTCACCATCGCGTGACTTTACAAACGTCCAGAAAACGGCCATACCATTCTTATGTGCGACTCTTGATCTGTGCCAGAACCGGGTTTTGACCTTGGTTTTTGTTCAGGCGAGGGTCTGAAATTCCGTCATTGTTCTCTCGCGCCGAGGTCACGTCATGTCTCGTCCTGTCACGCTCTTTACCGGCCAGTGGGCCGACCTCAAGCTGGAAGATCTTTGCAAGAAAGCTCGGGACTTTGGTTTTGATGGTCTCGAACTGGCCTGCTGGGGTGACCACTTTGAAGTGGATAAGGCCCTCTCAGATGATGGCTACTGCCAGCGGAAGCGCGACTTGCTCGAAAAGTACGACCTGCAGGTGTTCGCGATCTCGAACCATCTCGTGGGTCAGGCTGTCCTCGACAAGATTGACCTGCGGCACAAATCGATTCTGCCCGCTTATGTCTGGGGCGATGGGCAACCGGAAGGGGTCAATCACCGCGCAGCCGAAGAAATGAAAAACACGGCTCGCGCTGCCCGCAAGCTGGGTGTCAGTGTCGTGAACGGCTTTACCGGTTCCAGCATCTGGCACCTGACTTACGATTTTCCTCCCACACCCAAATCGATGATCGATGATGGATTCCAGCTTCTGGCCGACCGCTGGAACCCGATTCTCGATGTCTTCCAGGAATGCGGCGTCAAGTTTGCGCTGGAAGTTCACCCCACAGAGATTGCTTTCGATATCTATACCGCTGAGCGATCTTTGCAGGTGCTCGACCGGCGGGAAGAGTTCGGCTTTAATTTCGACCCCAGCCACCTGATCTGGCAAGGCGTGGACCCCGTCGAATTCATCCGCTCCTTCCCGGATCGTATTTATCACGCACACATGAAGGATGCCAAAGTCACACTCAATGGCAAGAGTGGCATTCTTTCCAGCCACCTTTCGTTTGGTGATTCCCGCCGGGGCTGGGATTTCCGCAGTGTGGGCCGCGGTGGTGTGCAGTTTGAAGACATCATTCGCGCTCTGAATCACATCAAGTACGAAGGCCCGCTCTCGATTGAATGGGAAGACAGCGGCATGGATCGCGAACATGGTGCCCGCGAAGCGTGCCAGTACGTGAAGAATGTCGATTTCAAACCCAGCGGCCGGGCCTTTGATGCGGCCTTCAGCGACTAAAACTTGATTGATGAAAAGCCATGCGGCGTATGAGGCTTGGGTGTCATGACCAGAGCCGCATACGCCGCTGTTGTTTGGCAGAATGCAGATGAAGAAACGCTATGCGAGTCTTTGAGGATGTCAGCGCTGTAGTGGGGTCCGTTGTGCGGACCATATTCGGCATACCACTACCCGCGAGATGTTCAAAAGCAGCGTACATGCCAATCCACCCATTCGGGCTACCATTGTGAAACTGGTGCACTTCGAGGACTCCGTGCGCCCTACGTCCCTGGTAAAAAACAGAAATCTGAACCGGGGCATGCCGCAGGATTTGCTATATTTTGTGCGACGATTTCTTGTGCCTGTCGTCACCCAAACGTGCAAAGCCACGTCTGGGCCACCCTGCGTTCGTCCGTTCGTCCGTTCGTCAAATACTATCAAAGTCCAATGAACTGGGGACAAACGAGGACGTTTGACCCCAGCCCCCCGCCGGAGAAACGCAGTTCGAAAAAATGCTTGAGATCAGTTGAGTACGGGAAGTGCTGTGGTCTTTTCGCGTTTGACTTTTCGTGGTGGAAGAATGGCTTCGGCGTATTCCCAGAGTGGTTCCGGAGCTTCGAAGAATTTGTCGTAGCAGCCGCCGACTTCGTACTCGCAGTTGTCTGTCGAGTAACTCCGGCAGATGGCGGGACGGGTGTCGTAG
>JAIXUU010000387.1 GCA_027483405.1 Planctomyces sp.
GTCTTTTCAGAAATCACCAAGGACGCCATTCAAAAGGCCATTCGTAACACCCGCGAACTCGACCAGAATCTTGTTGAAGCACAGGAAACTCGGCGAGTCGTCGATCGCTTGTATGGCTACAGGCTCAGTCCGCTCCTCTGGAAAAAGGTGGCACCGAGATTATCTGCTGGCCGTGTTCAATCGGTGGCAGTGCGTGTGCTTGTCAGGCGAGAGATGGAGCGGCTGGCTTTTCGTAAAGGGAGTTACTGGGATCTCAAGGCGGCATTAGCAACAGCAAGTTCCGCCCGTTTCGATGCTGCGCTGGCGACTGTCGGCGGCCAGCGTGTGGCTCAGGGACGCGATTTCGATGAGTCGACCGGGCGACTGAAAACCGATGCCGACGTGTTGCTACTGGATGAAGCGCAGTCGAAGGCTCTTCAAACAAAACTGGAAGAGAGTCGCGACTGGGTTGTCAGTAATGTCGAAACCAGGCTGCAGACGCGTAAACCTTATCCGCCATTCACCACCAGCACCCTGCAGCAGGAAGCCAACCGTAAGCTGGGTCTAAGTGCTCGCGAGACCATGCAGATTGCGCAGCGGCTCTATGAAAACGGCTTTATCACCTACATGCGTACTGATAGCGTCAGCCTTTCACAAGAGGCAATCTCCGCCTCTCGTGCCTGCGTGACGAATCGATACGGACAAGAGTTTCTGCACCCGGAAGTTCGTCAATATACGACGAAATCCAAGTCGGCTCAGGAGGCTCACGAAGCCATTCGTCCGGCGGGTGTCGAGATGAAAACTGCCGAAGAATTGAGCCTCAATGGTCGGGAAGGGGCACTCTATGCCATGATCTGGAAGCGCACCGTCGCGACCCAGATGGCGGAAGCCCAGCTTCGATTTCAGACGGTGACTATCGGTACCCTCGACGTGGAATTCCGGGCGACGGGTCGGCATGTCGAATTTGCTGGTTTCTTCCGGGCCTATGTTGAGGGAAGCGATGATCCCGAAGGAGCACTCGAAGATTCTGAAGCAGCACTTCCTCCCATGGAGAAAGGTCAAAAGCTGACTTGTAAGGAAGTGCAGGCTCTGGCACACGAAACCAAGCCACCGGCTCGCTATACAGAAGCCACGCTGGTCAAAACCCTTGAAGAGGAAGGAATTGGCCGGCCCAGTACTTACGCTTCGATTATCGGTACGATTCAGGATCGTGGCTATGTTCGCAAGCAGGGCAACCAGCTGGTACCGACCTTTACTGCCATGGCGGTCACAAAGCTGCTTGAGAAAAACTTCTCGCGGCTGGTCGACCTGCAGTTTACCGCCCGCATGGAGCAGGATCTGGACGATATCGCGAATGGTCAGGCAGAGCGTCTGCCCTATCTGAAGTCGTTTTACTCAGGTGAAACTGGCCTTGATGAGCAGGTCAAGCAGAACGAAGCAGGGATTGATCCTCGCGAAGCCTGCACACTCGATATTGATGGAGTGAACGCTAAAGTTCGCCTCGGAAAGTTTGGAGCATTCTTTGAAGGGGAGCGCGATGGTCAGCCAGTCACTGCGACCATTCCCGATGATATCGCTCCTGCCGATCTGACGAATGAATTGGCCGAAAAACTGATTACCCAGAAAAGCCAGGGGCCTCAGTCGCTGGGGATTGATCCGGAAAGTGGCCAGCCGATCTTTTTGCTCATCGGGCCATTCGGGCCTTACCTGCAACTGGGGGAAATGAAAGATGGCGAAAAGCCCCGCCGTGTTTCGATTCCGAAAACACGAGATGTTTCAACCGTTAAACTGGAAGACGCACTCGAATACATGAAGCTCCCCAAGACGTTGGGGCCACATCCAGAAACAGGTAAGGTGGTCAAAGCCGGGATCGGCATGTATGGGCCTTATGTACATCACGACAAGACGTACAAATCGCTCGACAAGACAGACGATATTCTGCAGATGACGATGGAGCGGGCGCTCGAGCTGCTGGCACAGGCTCGAGTTCGAGTACCGGTGGCACCACTCAAAGAGCTGGGTGCTCATCCGGTGGATGGAGATCCTGTCCAGGTCTTTGAAGGGAAATATGGCCCTTACATCAAGCATGGCAAAACCAACGCGACGATTCCCAAAGACCGGGAACTCGATTCGGTCACGATCGAAGAGGCTGTCCGATTGCTGGATGAGCGAGTCGCCAAGGGAGGAGGCAGTACTGGACGCCGAGGTGGCAAGAAAGTGACCAAGAAAGCTGCGGCGAAAAAGGCGGCTGCTTCTGCAGAGCTGGCCACTCCTAAGAAGGCGGCTCCTAAAAAGAAAGCTGCCAAGAAAGCCACGAAGAAATCTGTGACCTGATTTCAACCACCTTGAAAGTGTGAATTAAAAGGTGAATTCTGAGATCTGTTCGCGAACTTCCATCAGAGCAAATCCCAGGAGATTGAGGCCTGGCCAATGCTCTGGAGAAGAGTTTCGCGCCTCTTGTTCGGAAAGGCCGATTCCCCAGATGTGATCTGTGGGGCTGGCTTCAACCAGAACTTTTGTGCCAGTCCCCAGAAGGTACTGGCGCAGCGTATGGTTCTGTGTGAACTTGGCCCAGTTGCCATCGACAACAAATCGAAATCGGTGGGCATCCCAGCGGGCTTCATCGAAGTCGCGGACTTTTCGGCCTGCGGCCTTGGCGTCTTGCGGACTGGCAGCCGCCCGGATCTCTGCTAGCGTGGCAAAATCACCGAAGAGGCGGGCTTTGGAGGCCATCATCCAATGCTCTGCCGTCGGATAGACGACGCCGTCGATCGTGAAGGGAGAGGGGTACCATTGGCTGAGGCAGGCGTGATTCACTTCGCCATTTTCAGGTGGAGTATGCCCCCAGAAGTACAGAAATTCGATGGCTGCACCACTCGCATGTTTCTGCCGCAGTTCATGAAGATCACGCATGAATTTTTTCCCACTTGGGGCAGGTAAGTGCCGAGAATCCTGAAGTCAAAATCATCGGCACAAGAGCAGCCCAGTGATTCATGAAGTTAGCGCCAGAACGGAGAAAATTATTTTTTTGCAGGTCGCTTTGGATCTTTCGTGAGAGGTAGCTGGACCTGTTTTCCGCTCCAGGATGATTGGTAGATGGCGAGAATCATTTCGACGGACTTACGGCCCTCGGCGCCTGTCACTTTCGGCGTACGCCCGGTCTTGATGGCAGCGAGGAAATCCTTGAGTTGCTCGGCATGATTCTGAAAGCTGATCGCCTTCGGGTCACTGGCACCGCCTGAGATCGCCGAGTTTTTCCCATACTTTTCCAGAAGGGCTGCATCCTTCGCTTTGGGTTTGGCGAAGTTCCAGAGAGTGATCTGATCCTGCTCGATGATCGCGGAACCCGTTGTGCCATGGATTTCTGTGCGTTTGAGTAAGCCGGGCCAGGCACTGGTTGTCGCTTCGATGACGCCGAGGGCACCATTTTTGAATTTGAGTGTGGCCACGCCCACGTCTTCCACTTCGATGCGTTCGTGGGCCAGTGTCGAAGTGATACCACTGACAGTATCGACATCCCCCATGAGCCAGTAAAGCAGATCGACATTATGAATGGCCTGGTTCATGTACGCCCCGCCGCCATCAAGTGCCCATGTCCCTCGCCACGCACCGCTGTCGTAGTACTCCTGGCTGCGCCACCATTTGACGTAAGTATCGCCGAGTGTCAGCCGACCAAAGCGACCTTCGTCGAGGGCCTGTTTCAAAGCGAGATTGGCGGGGCTGAATCGTGAAGGGAAGATCGCACACAGCTGCACATTGTTACGAGTGCAGGCCTCGATAATGGCGTCGCATCGCTTGAGGCTGATTTCCAGGGGCTTTTCCACGACCACATGCTTTTTGGCATTGGCTGCTGCAACGGCGGGTTCTAAGTGAGCACCGCTGGGAGTGCAGACACAGACGACATCGACATCCGGGCGAGAGAGTAGTTCCTCAATCGTGCTGCAAGCGACTCCACCATGCTCTTCCGCAAACGAAATCGCCTTGGACGGGGTGGAGTTGTAGCAGGCCTTGAGGCTTGCTCCGCGAATCGACTTGATTGCCTTCGCGTGGAAATGGGCAATCATGCCACATCCAATAATGCCGAAACCGATTTGAGACATGGTGGATTTCAATCAAGAGTTGGAAGCTTTGAGTTTGACTGTTGAAGCGATTTCAGCTGGGGAGGTTGAGCCTGGCGTAACGTTTTTTGCCAGCTTTGAGAAGCAGACCATTCGTTATCGGGATCGCCTGGTCATGAGAACTGATCACCTGGAGATCGTCGCCAAAGTAGGCGCCGCCCTGGCTGATCAGCCGCCTCGCATCGGACGTTGTAGGGCACAACCCCGCCTGTTTGAAAAGGATTGCGGCTGTCACAGTTCCATTAGAAACAACGGAGGCCTCGATGGTGACTTGTTCAATGTCAGCAGGGAGGGCACCGGCACTGACTTCCGCTTCCCATTGCTGAATCGCTTCATCACCCGCTGTTGAGGTATGGTATTGGGCAATGACTTCTCTGGCGAGGCGTTGTTTTGCCAGCTTGGGATGACCTGCCAAGAGTTGCTGAACTTCATCAAGGGGGATATTCGTCAACAGCTCGAAGTACATGGGCATGACTTCATCGGGAATCTGCATGAACTTTTTCATCATGGCCAGTGGTGATTCAGCAATGCCGATGTAATTCCCCAGGCTCTTCCCCATGCGCCTTTTGCCATCGAGCCCGACCAGAATGGGGGACATCACCCCTAACTGCTGTTCAAGCTGCTGGTCACGCTGCAGATCGCGGGCCAGCATAAAGCTGTAAAGCTGCTCGGTGCCGCCCAGTTCGATATCGGACTTGATCTCGACGGAATCCCAGGCTTGCATCACCGGGTAGAGGCACTCGTGCAGGAAAATGGGTGACTGGCTGGCATAGCGCTTGGCAAAGTCATCGCGTGTTAAGAGCTGGGCGACAGTCACCTTGCTGCACAGCGTGAGAATGTCGGCAAAAGTCATCTTCGAGAACCATTCACCATTGCGATGAATTTCGGTTTTCGAAAGATCGATCACTTTGCCCACCTGCTTCAGATAATCTGTCGCATTGGCTTCGACTTCTTCGGCAGAGAGACGTTTGGCCCGGGCCTGGTCGCGTCCACTGGGGTCACCCACCATGGCTGTGAAGTTGCCAATGATCAGCACAGCCTGATGACCCAGTTCTTGGAACTGTCTCAGTTTTCTTAAAGGAACGGTATGACCCAGATGCACATCAATCCCCGTGGGGTCGATGCCGTACTTGATACGCAGTGGACGGCCTGTTTCTCGGCTTTTCGCCAACTTGCGGGCCAGTTCCTCTTCGGGAACCACTTTCTCGACTCCCCGCAAGATCACCTTGAGTTGATCTTCAACCGGGGGAAAGGCAAGGGCGGGCTGAACGTCGGACATGAAAACCTCGATCATTCGAACGACAGGATCGGGCCGGTGGAGGCCCTCATCCATGAATATCAACATGGTTGTTAAGAGAATACATGCAAGGCCGTCAAAGTGACGACCTCGCACTTCGAGTGCAACTCAAGAAGTCCTGACTTTCATTGGAAGTTGATCTTCGAATAGCGTTTCGAGAGCGATACCAGCTTTTTGCGAAACGGACACTTCGATGGCTTCGGGTGCTGTGATCGGTGGATTTTGTTGTTCAGGGACGGGGGTTTGTTCTGGGGCAGCCGGTTGAGTCGCGTTCACGGCCAGAACCTGCATGATCAACATGGTGGCATTGAAAAATGAGTGCAGGGCCACGACCGAGAGCCAGCTTCTTCTGCGGTCAAAGAGGATTCCCAGCATGAAACCAACCAGCAATAGTGGCACTGCATCTGGCCAGCCATGCACAGCCGCAAACGCCATCGCAACGATGGGAATGGACCAGTTCCGTCCCAGCAGACGAGTGAGCCACCCTTGAAGGATGACTCGGAACAATAGTTCTTCAAACAGTGGAGCTACAATCGCAGCTGTGAACAACAGCAGCACAATGTTGATCCACGGCGAATCGAACGAGAGCATCTTGAGAATGGGGTGGCTGTCTTCGGGCTGAATCCAGGGGCTTAAAGAAATTCGCAGAATCGCGGCACCAGTCAGCATGAGCGGAGTGGCCCACACCGCTGAAATCAAGTCTTGAACTGGTTCCGGGCTGATGATACCGACCGCGCGAAATCGCTTAGGATCAATGGCTAACAGCAGAAACAGCATGATGATCGTGTTCTGTGCGACCAGAAAGAGAACCTGGTTCATGGTGAATTCGGCAGCAGGTTTTGGTGCGGGACTGATCACATGCAGAATGGCAGGTAAGAGCAGTGACAACAGGATCCAACTGCAGGCCAACCATGTTGCCAGTGCGGGCCATGAATCGTTCTTATCGCTCAGCTGGCGTTTAGGAATCGGGCCGGCCATGTCGCGGTCAAGAAAAGCGGCCAGACTCCAGATGGTGCTGGCGAGGCAACCTCCAAAAATTCCCACAACGACAGACATGAAAATCCCGCTGGCAATGGTGCTATTCATTGTCGGGATTCCATTCAAGTAGATACCACAAAGGGGGAAGAGGCCGTTATATTGCTGTTTGAAATCAGACAGGGAGAAATCGATTGACGACATCCACCAGTAAAAATGTCCTCGATGAAATTGTTGAACACAAGCGAGATGAAGTAAAGCTGGCGAAAAGTCGGGTTTCGGCGGCAGAGCTTTCGGCAAAAGTGGCAGATTTGCCAGCCACCCGTGGGTTTGCCCGGGCCATTGAGCAGGCTGACGATATTGCTCTGATTGCGGAAGTCAAGAAAGCCAGTCCATCGGCGGGTTTGATCCGTGCAGACTTTGACCCTGTCGCTCTGGCAAAGACTTATGTTCAACATGGTGCCACCTGCCTGAGTGTCTTGACTGACGAACGTTTTTTTCAAGGTTCGTTGGACTATCTGACGCAGATACGACAAGCCGTCGATGTTCCGCTTTTGCGAAAAGAATTTGTGATTGATCCTTATCAGATTCTTGAAGCGCGAGTGGCGGGAGCTGACGCCATTCTGCTGATTGCCGAATGCCTTTCTCAGTCGCTGATGGAGGAGCTTTTCGGTAAGGCGACAGAACTTGGCCTGGATACACTTATTGAACTGCATGATGAAGAACATCTGGAGCGAGTGCTCTCGATTGGTTCGAAGCTGGTAGGAATCAATAATCGAAATCTGAAAACGATGGTGACTGACCTGCAGCAGACGGAACGACTGGCAGCAAGAATTCCTGCGGATGTGCTGCTGGTCGGAGAAAGTGGTATTCGTACCCGGGCTGATGTGGATCGCTTGAAGCTGGCTCGTGCCCGCGCCATTCTCGTGGGAGAGTCTTTGATGAAGCAGCCGGATGTCGGAGCGGCTGTCGAGGCTTTAATGAAGCCACAATCCCGTCATGCAGCCACCGAATAGCAGCAGTGAACCCGCTTTAACTCCATCGAACTGATGGACATACCACCCCCTCGACAGAGTTCAAAACTGGAGAATGTTTTGGAAGAGCATGTGCTGGTCGTCCCCACGAAAATTTTCCATGAGCTGGGTCACTTTGAAGGTTTCTGTGCGGAGACAGACAAGTATCTGGCAGAACTGCTGAATCCTGCCCATACGAGGTATGAGCCGCGGAGCTCGGTTGAGACAGATCCGTCGCTGAAACAACTCATCCCTTACTGTATTTTTACCCATGGTGGAGAGATCTTTTACTATCGCCGTGGCAGCAAGGGGGGAGAGGGTAGGCTGCATAAAAAACGATCGATTGGAATTGGCGGGCATATTTCGTCGACAGATCCGGCTGGAGGCGAACGGCGTTATGGCCCGGCGATGGAGCGGGAAATTGAAGAGGAAGTCTTTCTGGAGACAGGGTTTAAAGAGCGTTGCGTGGGCCTGATTAACGACGACTCCAGCGATGTGGGACGCGTCCATTTGGGAATTGTCCACGTTTTTGAGTTAGAAGCGGCAAAAGTTCGCCCACGGGAAGAGTCGATCTTAGAGTCAGGATTTGCCCCGCCGTCACAATTGGTTGCCGAGATTGAAGATTTTGAGACCTGGTCGCAGATTTGTCTCAAGTCTTTGTTTGCGAACGTCTAACTCCGCGAAAGAGTCTGGCTGTTCAGGCATGTTGAAAATGACGGTGGCTGCAGTTATGGCCGATCGTTCAAGGGAATTTGAATGGTTGGCCCGAGCGCATGGATGTCTGGAAGCGACAAAGGAGTGTCGAGAATGAGCGATGGTTTAACTCGTCGATCCCTCTTGGGGGCTGCTGCTGTGGCGGTCACTGTTCCTGCTGCGACGAAAGTTCTGCAGGCTCAGGAAAGTGCTGCCCGTGGCCAACTGAGCGACGAAAGTCTGGGAACGCTGCTCAAGGCCATGGGGCTCGAAGCGAAACTGTTCGACAAGCGTTATGACTTTGTTTTTAAAGCGAATGTCAATAAC
>JAIXUU010000033.1 GCA_027483405.1 Planctomyces sp.
AAATCCCCAGCAGCACACTGGCCCAGCCAATGAAGACCGCCGAAGAATACAGATTGGTTACGGGTGGTCGTCCCGAAATATACATGCGGCCTGCCAGCGCCAGCGTATGCACAATCACCCCCAGGATCAGCAGCGCCAGTGCGGCTCTCCCAAGTGGCTTCTGCCAGAAGAGCCACGAGAGCATGGCCAGCACGAATCCCGCCAGGTAAACCACAGCCGCCTGGGTAAACCAGTCGACCCGGTTGAAATAGGCTTCAAAACGTAACTTCGTCAGCGAAACATCTTTGAGGTTCTGTGTCGCCAGCCACTCCCGATAATCTGCAACAGCTTTATTAAATTCCTGAGGTTTATTGGCTGCCCAGGAAGAGTAGATTGTGACCAGATAAGACAGTGCCTGGCTGTCCTGTTCTTCGCGAGAAAGGACCGAACGAATAATGCCCATCGTCCAGGCGGAAGCAAATGTCTGCCATTTGTCTTCATCTGCGGCCGGTGGGACTGCCAGTGGTGGATGACGAACTTCCAGCGCCTGCTGACGTCGAATCGCTTCACGCAGATCGTTAGCCGGGTTCTCCTGACCAATTCGTGGCAATCCAAAGGCAGCAGTCAGCAGATCGAGTTGGCCAATCTGGCGTTCAAACTGCAGCAGCTTCTTTTCAAAAGCCGTTAATTCAGTCGCAGGTTTTTCTCGAGCCAGATCTGCCTGACGGGCGAGTTCCGGCAGCTTATCAGCCACTTCCATCGGGCTGTAACGAAAACCAGGGCGACGCTCCAGCCCCAAAAGTGCCAGCAGTTCAAAGTTCTCGATCCGCAGCACCCGGTGATCACCACCGACTCGCGGCTGCGCCATGATATCGAGCAGCCAGCGGATGGCCGGTTGCGACTTGTCGTTGGCATCGGCGTAGGTCGATTTACCACTCAAGACCTGGAGTGATGTTCTCGCCAGGGTATCGAATGGTTTGGTACGTCCTTGCGAAACGACAGGGAGTTCACCGAACGAGGCCAGATCAAACTCTGTGAAAGGTGTCGAGCGCGGCATGCTCTGGCCGGCGATATAACCTCCAAAGACCAGCACTGCGACTCCCGCTGGAATCCAGCCCCACACTCCCCACGTCCTGGGCTTGGGATCATCTTCGACGACAGGTCGCTTCGCAGGTCGCCGACGGGGATCATCACTGATCTCGGCTGTGCTCATCGCAACTGGCTCAGGCTTCTGAATGCGATTCAGAAACCGCAGGAGCGTGATCATAAACTGGGCCAGCATCCCAATCGCGACGATCATGCAGCTCACATAAGGAATCATCCAGCCCTGATTGGCCACCACCGAGATCGTGGAAAATTCAGCCCCCGATTGGGGACTCTGGTGATAACCCGTCTGATACAGAGTATCCCCTGCAAATCGCAGCGGATTATTCATCCAGACCTTCACATCGCGATCCACATGGCGGGCAGGGTCGTAAATATGGAGATCCGAAGAAAAGTCTTTCGGTGTACTGGTACCGATATAGAGCTCACGCCGCACATCTTTGAGCGTAACCGAGTAAGGCTTATAATGACGTTCAAACCGCAGTGCCAGTTGATATTTTTTTCCATCGACATTGACAGTGTCGATTTCACCCGATTCCGCCAGCAGTGCTGAAACCAGATAAGTTCCCAGCGAAGTCCCGTCATTCTTGAACAGCTCAATGTACGCGGCTGGCATATCGACTTTGCCACCGGCATCAGTCCCCTTCGAAGTTTCAGCGGCTATGGCACCAATTTTGAGTCCATGGCCCGCCGTCGCAGGATTTGTGGCGAACGATTTGGGATCGACAATCTGAGCGTTGTTGTAGAATTTGTGAATCTGTATGCCAAAAGGTAACGCGGGGTCGGTCAACGTTTCATCGAGAGCGCCGCCCGTCGCACCACCACCCAGAAAGCTGGGGAGATATCGCTTCCAACCCCAGGGTTCTCCCAGGAGGACATTACGCGGAATGACCGTGACCGATTCGCTTTTGTCGTTGAGCTTGTTTGAAATGGCCAGTTCAACAGTCCGCACGTCCTGTACGAAGTTTTGCGTTTGTCCTTCTGACAGCGACATTTGAGCTTCCACTGCTCGCGTGCCCACCAGCACTTCACTCAGCATCAGTAGAGCGATTCCACCATGGAGCAGCACAATCCCCGCGCGCTGACCGAAGGCCAGCAGACAGCCAGCCAATAAGCATCCACCCGCCAGACCTCCCTTGGTCAATTGCCAGAGAATTCGCATCGAAGAGGGACTGGGAGTTTCACTATTCCCTGGAATGAGCAACCAGATGATGCCTGCGATCGAAATGGCCAGGCCTGTCGCCAGCAATCCCCAGGTCACAGGTTTTGAAAGGGGCACCCAGAATAATGAGGCGAAAAGCAGCACAAACGAAGCATAAACGCTGACCTTCAGGCACAGCCAGAGTTGATCGTAAAGCTGTTGATTCTCGGGAAGAATTCCACTGGCATTATCACCACTGATAATGACCACCCAGGTCATCGCTGCACCCAGCAGCAGCACGCCGATTCCGGAAAAAAGGCGCAACCCCTTCGCTTGAAAGGTGAAGCGAACGGTGTGAGCGGCCAGCAGATTGACAGCCATGACCGTTCCAATCAGCCACCCCCCCGGAAAATAGAAACCACCCGGAATTTTGGGCATATCCGGAAAAAACGAGGGCGGGAAAAATATCTGAAACTTGATCCATGCGATCGGCGTGCGGAAGTAATCACGGATCACCACCCAGATATCGTCTTCCACCTGGGCCAAAGTTCCCGCCAGCACAATAAATATGGCCATGGCGAACAGCGCGACTGTCAACTTCAACGAAGCCAGAGGCATTAAGATGGATCGAACCAGACCAAGTAAGCCAGGTTTCGAAATCGCCGGAACATTCAATTCGTTGAGGGCTGTGCGGGGGAGAAATTCAGTGGCCATATTGCATGATCCTGGCGTCGGCCCAAGAGCCGCTGGTTTGAAAAGCTGGCGAATTCTTCAATGGTGAAAATCATGGGCAGCCGCTTCGGGCTGGATACAGAACACTCTCAGGTATTGACGATGATTTTTCGTTGCAAATTGTAAACATCAACTTAAGGGCAGATCGAGAAGGATCAATTCTCCGGTGTAGTCAATAACTTCTAAGGTAAGGCACTGGTCTCCAGAAATTCCAGAAACCTGGCCTTCTCCTGCTGGGCCAGCGGTGTGCTCCCCTGGAGTTTGACAAACCAGGTTCGATCACCGCGAGGCATGACAGCCCCCAGAATCGATTGTCCTTTTGAACCTTCAATCTCAATGAGCTGCGCAGGGCCATTGGCTGTCTTTACGTTTTTCAATTCAGAAGTGAGGGCTGCAAGTTCAATCGCTGGCATTCCCACCTGGTCACGCCAGCGGTTGATGTTTTCCAGCAACCCGCCCGATTCGCCAGCCAGATCAATCACGGTGATCTCGACACGCTCATCCCCTCGCGTCACTTCATAAGCTGCCTTTCGAAAGGCATTTAACTTCCCGGGTTTCCATTCTGCGGGTGGAGTGAGCTTGATCTCTCCTTCCACCATCTTCTGCACCTCATTGACAGCCGGTGGCTTTGTCTGGCCTGATTCTGCTGCAGGCAGACTCCTATTTTGAGCAGCCCCGGGAGCCGGCATGCCACCCATCAACCCCTGGCCTTTCGCCCTGCTGCCCTGCATCAGCACGAACACGACCTCATCGTCACCCTGCTTTTCTGTCGTCTGAGAAACAGAAGAACTCTCCATGGGCCCGATCCCCAGTTGACCTTTCCATCGGGAAAGATTGGCATCGAGCTGTGAGTCCCACTGCTCGGGAGCACGTGGTAACGAGGAAACCGTCAACTCGATGGGGGCTCCCGCTGCATCTTTCATCACGAGTGTGGCAAATCGAAACTGATTCCCCGGGAGTTGTGACCAGCCTTCCGGAAGCGTCCATTCGGGATTGCCTCCATCGCTGAACTTTACGCTGGCGACAAACTCTTTCCATTTCGTCGCCAACCCTGCGACCGCTTCCGGAGAAGCTGTCGCTTTGAAAAACCACGCCTGGTTTCCCCGTGGCCAGATTGCTCCCCAGGTTGTCGCAGGTTCAAGTTCAACCTGCGGTGCCTGAGGAACATCCACATTTCCCCGCTCGACAAATTCCGGTCTGGTCACTTCGTACTGGCGAATTCCCGGTGCTTCGCCGCAACCTGCCAGTAAGCCCATCACCATGCAGAGAAAGAACCAGTGATAGCGCATCGGCCGGTGCTCAGCCTGCAGGAGACGATAAGCCATGTTCATAGGTGTTGAATTCATGTTGCGTAGGAGTCAGGTTGGCAAGGCAGAGGACGACGGTCACTTGCCTGGGGCAAGTGAGACCGTGCGATTGTGGCAAGTTCAGGCAGGTTCAGGTCACCCCAAAAATCACGCAATGCTCATGACGAGGCCTTGCGAAGAGACTAGCGGAGATTCTCATTTCTCTCAGAATTCTTATTGGCAAAAGTCTTCAGTATCTCACAACGACCTGGATGAAATTCTCATTAGCCATCAGATCGACGTTTGCTGATTATAACCCTTCTTGCGGCCGCTCACCTACGGAACAAAGCCGCCCAAACCGGCAGATTCTCAAGAATGGGTTGTCATCGAGACAAGCTCCGGCTGGTCAAACACCAAGCGGAACGATAAGAGTGCACAACCGACCACATCTCTGACATTCAGCCTCTCTTTGTGGGCTGTTTCTTTTGGTAAAGATGTAAAAATCGCGAATCGCGGCGCGATACAGACCGTTCATCTCTTTGAACAGTTTCTGAATGGAACGGGCGGCATGACGTTTTTCGTCAACATCGGGTAAATGGTTGTATTGTCATTTACATCAACGTGTTACGCACTTTCGATTATCTCCGGCAGCACCTCCAGTGTGGGCCAATTTCAACACGCTGGCATCATGCGTGCATACCGATCGTCACATCGGGTCGCCACGCCCGACACTCATCAAGTTCTCGCCTTTGTTCCAGTCGAGACGACGTCATCAACGACGAAGTTTGCGGCTGAACCTGTTCGGACTTCAGAGAGTTCGCTCTCTTCTCGTCAATAGCTGCGCAGCGTGTGCATTGTCGGCCGGCAATCACACAACCCGTTCGTCTGATTCTTGAGGTTGTGCCCTCAGGGATCGCAAACAGCTCGCCACAGTTGTTTGCAGCAGCGTGATCACACGCTGTGCTGGTGTCTCATCTCAACAGTTCACACAGAAAGTCTCACACATGCTTCGTAACCTGCTCAACGATGAAAACGGCGCCATCATCAGCGCTGAACTCGTCCTCGTCCTCACCATTCTCGTCATCGGCGTGATCGTTGGCCTCAGCGAAGTCGCTGTTGCTATCAACACCGAATTGAACGACCTGTCGAACGCTATCGGCCGTCTCGACCAGAGCTACTACTTCACAGGCTTCAAGGCCATTTCCCCTAAGTTCAAGAGTGCAACCGCTGGTTCACGCTACAACGACGAAGTTGATGATTGCGATCTCAACGGCACATGCGAAATCGTTTGCGGCGCTTCGACCGTTGCTACAACCGAAGGTGGTTCAATCTAGTTGAATCGCCTCTTCCTGAGGCGGCTTGCTGGAACATCGGAATCCCCTGCCAGACAATTGTCTGGCAGGGGATTTTTCGTTTGATGACGCATTCTGCGCAAACATGAATCACGTGGCAGATCGATCCCTGCGTGCATAGCGCAGAGCAATCCACTGGCTCAATGTTCTCACAGGCCGCAGACGTGAATGATGCCAGGCTCCCTCATGCAGCCAGCCGAATCCAAACAGGCAACCGATCACACAAAACACGATCAAACCGCTCCGTAAGGTCTGATCTGTGGCAAATCGTTCGATCCAGAACTCTCTCCATGTCTGCGCGGGTGGGACTGGCAGTTGTGGAGCAGGTGGTTCCAAGGGATATGCCAAGAGCAGATTTTCAGGAAGTGGATAACGCTCTTCGTTCTTGCCAATTCCACCCAGTTGAGAACGGGCCAGCTCCGCTTGAAACCGCTCATCGTGCTCCAGCGCTTTGGCAATTTCCCGGAGAGATCGCGTCTGTTCCTGGAGAATGACCAATTCCCACAGGCTCTGCTGATACTGTTTTGTAAGCACTTCCCGTCGATGCAGCTTGGGAGAGAGCACCAGTGTGGCAAACGAGAGGCTCACCAGTGCCAGCAGAATCCAGAAGGCAAACGACATCAGAATGGATAACGCTCGCGGAGCTTCCAGGGTCGCCCCGCTATTAGATTCATCGAGACCGGTTCCACGATGCAGATGATCTGCCTCAACCTTTGCAGCCGATCCAGGCTCCACAGGTTGTGGAAGATTTTCTGCAGATATGGTGGCCTCAATGGTGCTCATTGGCAGACTGCTCGGCGAATTCGAGCAGTCTGCATGAGTTCAATTGACAGGTGTAGACATCACTTGCAGCGAATGTTGTGCAATGTGTCTTCTGGGAAAAGTTGACCGTCTGGCCTGACTCCAGTTTTGCTCGTCAGGCTGGGTTTAAGGCAATTCGCGGATCCGGATGTTGCGGAATTCTACGGGAGCCCCTTCCGATTCGAGGCAGAGAAATCCTGTCGCGGGTTCGCACTTTTCACCGCCCGAAACTTCCTCCCCATTCACCCACAGGCGGATCTCGCCATTAATGGCCCGCACATAGTAGTGGTTCCACTCGTTGATCCCTTTGCTGAGGTTTTTCCTCGGGAACGAACGCTGGCCATTGGGGGCTGTGGGTGGAAAAGGCTTCATCTTCGATGAACCCACAGGGAAGACATCCCCATGCGAAGTAAACCAATCGGCCTTTTTGCCAGTCGATTTCTCGTATTGTTCGGTATAGCCATGATCGAGGACCTGCACTTCAATCCCGCCGGGGGGAAGCTGTCCAGGCTTGATGCTGTTCAATGCCTGTTCGCTGGCCCAGACGAAAATTCCCGAGTTCCCACCGGTACGCAGATGTTGCCACTCAGCCACCAGTTCAAAATTCGTGTAGGGCTTGATCGAGCGAATGACTCCCACCGGCTTGCCCGTGCATTTGACCAGCGACCCATCCCAGGTCCAGGTGTCGTCATAGCAATTCACGTTGGTAAAGTCTTCTTTGCCCAAAGCCCTCCAGCCCAGCCCAACGCCATCGATTTTCGCCACCACACCAGTGGTTGGGACTGTCTCCTCAGCCACGACCGCTGGCAGATCCGAAAACATTATCCAGCCAGCCGCCATCATGGCACAGCGACCGATCACACTTTGAATAATCATGCTTCGATACCAGGGTGTATTTCTCACAAACTGCCTATCTTCTCTGAAACCCAGGTGCCACAAGAAAACCCAATCAGGCCCATGGAACAAAACCGAAAGAAGGTGGCTCCAGACTTCTCGGTCCGCGGGAATCTCAACTCGATTGATAATCGAGCGAGACTGCACAGACAGACTGCCACACCTCGTGGACTAGAGCAAGAGGATTGATAAAAATCGTGCCAAAGTGAGGCTGGTTGAGCAAAAACGTCGTCACCTCGAACACCACAGAGCAGAGTTCCCATTAGTACGGATTCCAATCAACAACCGCACTGCGAGTGGCTGGGGTTGAATCTCGGAAACCAAACAAGTTCACTGGCCCTAAACACTAAATGTTTCAAGGCTTGTTATAAGCAGAACTTTCCATCCCACCGAAAGTTTTCACTCGCTCGTGGCGCTGGTGGCAGGAACTGGCGGATTCAAAGGCGTGGCTGGCACGACTGGCAAACTCTCGCCAGCAGGAAAAAGTTTTTCGGCTTGCCGCACAGCTTCCTGCAGTGCGGTCAATCCCTGCTCGGCTGCCTGCACATGGATCATCTGCTGAGAGATCGGGCTGACCCCTTTGGCACGCCACTGCGCGAGCAGTCGTTCGACACGTTCAATCACTTCATCTTCCTGATTCCAGACGGACTCCCAGATCGGCTTGAGCCCGGTCGTTTCAATCCCACTGATCCCGGAACTGACGGCACCACTGCTGCTCGATGCCCCTTCCTCACGTTCAGATTCTTCGCCGCGTTCGGCAGGTTTGGCATCACTCGCCGTCTGCGATCCACTGACTGCCGATGGTGCCGCCGTCGATGAATTCGCAGTCGATGCCGCGACCGGAGTGTCGTTGGCCGTTGTCTGCTGGCGATAGTAGACCTGGCGCAGTTGACGGGCTGCGACGCCAATCGGCCCACCTTCTTTTTCACCTCGCAGATCGACACTCACTTGTCGCATGCCCACCCAGCAGGGGACAGCAATGGTGAACTTGGGATCGCCCAATCCCGCCCACATGGTCGTCAGGAGTGGGTTTTCTCCAGGCTTCACACCATGAAATACGACAAACGAAACAGTGGTCGTCCTGCTGATCGTATTTTTTGTTTCAATAAATGGAGGAAGTTCCTCCTCGGGCGAATTCACACTGCCGGCACACGGTGTTCCTGCGGCATCAGCCAGATCACGGGCGATGTGCCGCAGCAGATAACGCACATCGAGAGGACAGCTCTTCTGATCGTCATGACTCTTAAAAGGTTCCTCCAGGAGCTCGCGTGCACGAAAATATCGCTCAGCCGAATAAACATCAGCGAGGTCAGCCCGTGAGGGATGATCATTTAATGTTGGGCCGGTGGCTCCTTCGCTTTTGAGCGCTGCATTTTTGCCCGTGATGGAAAAGTTGGACCGCACAACAAACCCGTGTGGCGCCACGAGTGGATCATTTGCATCGAATTTGCGATAGCTGGCCCTTGCTGTTTCAAACAGCACCGCCCCACCCTCGGCATCGATCACACCAAAGTTTGCCGCCGTCGAACGACCCGACTGATTCGTCTCTTCCAGAAGCTTCTCGACATCAGCAACCGTGGCACAGTCACGCAAAACTTTGAGCATGAAGCTGCCATTTCCCAGTCCCTTGGCAGTCTTGGGAAATGCCAGATCATTCGTGACCGAATTCTCGATGCACAGCCCGGCACTGTTGACCCCCATCCAGATCGATTGACGGGCACCGGCATTCACCACAGCCAGCACCTTGTACCGTCCATCCTCGATGAAAACGAGCTCATTACGGAAATTCGGGGCATCGCGGTTCTTCCACAGAAGTGGTCGCCCATCGCGTGTCGCTTTCCCGCTAATCACTGCCGTCGTGCAGGCCAGTGCTGTGGTTTTAGGCAAAACTGTCGCCAGGAGCAGCACGCTTAATGAGAGCCCGAGCCATCTCGATAATCGACCCATTCCCGCATCCCGGAGAGCCACTGGATTCAGGTGACTGTTCAATCGCCCACCTTGATGCCGACGGAAAAATTCAATTGCTGGAGATTTCAACAATTCCCGACTCAGATACTCAATTCCTGACGGCATAGAGGCCTCGATTGGTGTGGCAGTATTTCAGTGCAGAATGATGTATTTGTTCATATTCCAAATGGAACCATTCACAACAAATAGATCGCAGCAAGGATTGTTCCACTTTCTTGGACATAGCAAAGTTGCGTAGTTCTCGATCTCGATGATTCACGTTTGGCATCTGATCAATTTCTCAATTCTGCTGGATCCTCACTCTGCAAACTTGGCATGTCGGGCGGCGGCGCGAAACAATGCACCTAGAGCATATTTCCCACGACTACACTTAAGCCAGGCAGCACAATTTTGGCCAGCTTGTCGATCAACTCCAGCCCCTCAGATACAGCCACGAAAGATCGTGCTGAATTCCGAAGAGACTCGCTTTCACCCACTCCTGACACCCAGCCCAGAGAATCGGTGCAGTGGCAACTTCTTAAACCACTTCTGGCAGTTCTCATCACGGGATTTTTTCTCGCCTCACTGACGAATGCCTGGATGGCGATTGCGACTGCCAGAGCCAACGAATCGACCCGTATCAACGAACTCAGTGCCAGTCTGCAAAGAGCGTCATTTCCACTCAATGCCAGCGTCTTCAAACAATTGGAGGAACTGACTGGAGCCCGATTTGTCGCTTTAGCTGCTCCCTCGTCCTCACAAAATTCGATCACCTATCAAAGCTCACAACTTTCCCTCGAAACCAGTCAATTGATGATGGCTTCCTTTCCCTCAATTGGGACTCCTTCGCGACCCCAAAACATCCATGCCGGAGGCGAAGACTGGCTCACCCGTACGATCGAGCGGTCTGTCGGTCTGCCTCAAGGCCCTGCCTCTCGGCTGATTATTCTTTTGCCGGTCGAGAGCTGGCAAAGTCTCTGGTGGCGAACTGCACTCCCTCCTGTACTTGCTGGGACTTTGGCCGCCTTTGTCTGTGTGGTGATTGTCATCTGGATCTCGAGGCGACTCACTGGCCCGCTGTTGGACGTGGCCTCCCAGACAACCCAGATCGCGCGGGGAAATTTATCATTACTCCCAGTTCCCCGCCGTAATGATGAAATCCGCGATCTCATCGTCAATGTGAACTCGATGTCCCGGGAGTTAGTACAACTACATCAATCGATTCGTCATGGCGAACAGCTCAGAACATTAGGGCAACTGGGGGCAGGCTTTGCTCATCAGTTGCGAAATGCCGCTCTCGGGGCTCGTATGGCTCTTGAATTCAGTGAGCGTGGCGATTCG
>JAIXUU010000436.1 GCA_027483405.1 Planctomyces sp.
CGATTGCTGTCAGGCTGGAGGTGATGGACACACGTCGGGTCGTGATTGTGAAGGTTGCGGCATAGTATGGCGACGAAGTGCGGTGTAGCATGGAATCGTAATCAGCGGTTCGTCGCAACGCGTTTGCCCGTCTGACGCATCAGAATGGGCACGTCGATGCCGCACCGCCAATCTGCGGTAAAATTCTACCGCAATTCGGCGGTCGAATACCTGTTAGATCTCGTTCCCAAGCGCTTTCGTAGGCCAACAGATGCCGTCTCCTCCAGTAACCGACCGCGAGTACGCATATTTCCACATCAGCGGGCCAGGCACACATGAGGAGATCACTGCGCTGCTTGGGCTCAAGCCTTCGGAGGCTTGGAACGTTGGCGATATCAACCCGCGCAACGGCCAGCCCCACAAGTCCATGAGCTGGAGAATGGCTAGTGGCCTTGATGACAAGCATCCGCTCGATGAGCATGTGAAGAACCTCTTCCTGTATCTGTCAACAAGAGCAGAGGCACTCCGCAAGCTTTGGGTTGAGCACGATCTAACGCTTCAATGTGTTGGTTACTTTGCGCCGAGTGGTCATGGCTTTCACTTCACGCGAGAGCAGGTGAGGCAGACCGCCCAACTTGGGATAGCGTTGGATCTCGACTTCTACTTCCTAGACGATCACGGCCACGAGATCTAACTATGCGTTCAAGCGGACCGCGGGGAGAGGTTTCGATGTTTTCTGATGCATTGTCGGCCCGCGGCCGCTTAACGCGGCGTTATCGGAAACAGAAAAGGACGAGATGCAGCGCCCGCCTTATGGAATCACGGGGTTCTATTACTATCTCGACCCGCCGCCACCATCTACTGACGAATCCGCATTCCTTAATCACTGTTACGCATTCGCCAGAACACTAGCTGCAAAAATTGTTCGGGTCGATCGCAGAGTGGGGACGACGGAGAAGAACTTCACCAGCGTGACATTTGAGACTAAAAGTGATGCGTTCGCGATTCTTTTCAACGCTCACTATCCAATGCTCGCATTTGCAGAACCGATGTTTGTTGGCGAGGTAATTGCCAAATTCATTGATCGTCCTGAATACGCCATTTACTGGAATGAGATTGGTGGCTATGCGATACTTAGCCATGCTGACTTGACAATTCCTCCTCACAAAATGGAGCTTGTTGACATGTCGGATTCAGAATACGATCAAATTCTTGTGCACAATCCAAGTACGTCCGGAGAGATCATCTTCAACTTCTGGGATTGACGAAAAGTCCGATAACAAAACCATGCACCGAAGTGGCTGATCGGCGGAGCTCGACTACAGAATTTTTTCGGCGGCCACTCGGTGATGGTTGCCGTTAGGCCACTACCTACGCCATGCCCGATGACGCCCACGATTCAGTTCGCAAGAAGGTCGAGGCCATCTTCACCGAGTTGGCCGGCGACCGCACGCGGATGCTCGACGGCAGCACGTTCCCAGCGGGCATCACCACTACGATCACTGCGGCACTCTCTGGCCCTGACGCGAGCGAGGAGCAGATTCTCCACGCCGACCAAATTGCCTTTCACCTCACCGACTGGAATTCGGACGCTGCTTTCATCGTCGCGCTACACCTGTTCCCCGAGCGATTCACGCCGGAGGAGATTGAGGCAGGAGTTGGGTTGTTTCTCTGCCATGTGCCGAGTCACGTCATTGCAGCGGCACGGCTTGCTGGACATCCAGCCGAGGACTTGTTCAGAGATGACGACACCGTGGCCTAACCATGCGCTGCAGCGAACCCGGCCATCGCGTCGCGGTTGCAATCGGACTCCCTCGTGGGCCGGGTCGTTCGTCTTCGGCAGAATGTGACGAGGTCCAATGGGACAGCGGGGAGATTTGGGACGTCAGATCAACAAACCCGCCGTCCGCTTGAGTGCTGCTGATCGTCGTCAGAACCCCCGAGTTCTGTGGGATTTGCGTCATTCGATATCTGGATGGCAACGCTTTGGTTATACTTCCTTGAAACAGTTCGCCCAATCCCTTCACAAGGTCTCCGATCCCCATGAGTATCTTCGATACGATTAAAGGCTGGTTGAACATCGGGGGAGTGAAAGTCGCCCTGCAGCTTGATAACAAACAGATTGCCTGTTCGGGCAACGAGATCGCTGGCTCGGTCGAGCTTTCTTCCAAGGGCGAGAAAGAAATTCTGAGGCTCACGTATCGGTTTTTGACTCGACATATCACCGGCACCGGCCAGGCCCGCTCTGTCGTGGATAAGATTATCGCCGAGACTGTCGAAGAGGTTCCGTTCAAGATGACTGCAGGCGAAATCAAGACGCTGCGGTTCGCGATTCCCTACGTGATTCCCCCGGAATTTTATGAAACCGGCGGCGTGCTTGGGGCCGTTGGCAAGGCGGGTGCCCTGGTCGTTAACGCCCGGCGCTCTTGGTACGTTATGGCTGTTTGCGACGTACGCGGTACGGCTTTAGACCCGATGTCTATGGTCGAGGTCAGACTGGTCGAATGATTTCGCTGGAGTCAATTGAAAGATGGCAATTGGCAGGTATGCCGGAAGCGAACGAGATCAATTGGATTAATTCGGACGGGGTATTCGCTCGATGATCTCGGATCCACAAGACCCCGCGTCCCATTAGACTCGTTGCTTTGGGGGGCAGTTCCTCCTGCCCTAAAACCTCCTCAGGCTGTGGCATGTACACAGCCCGCAGTCGGCCAGCCTGTGCCACTCAGCATTTAATCTTGACGATTAACAGCGCTTGGTTCAATCACTGAGATTTTCCAATGGAGCCGCTCGCGAAAATGGAACCAATCAGCTGGAATCCCCTCTCTCCCGACATTTAATGCAATCAGTCCACCGATGATTGCGCATGTTGTATCGATATCTCCGCCGACTCTCGCTGCGACCCACATTGCTTCTTTGAAGTCCGCCCAATGAGCAGCCGTCATCCAGAGGCAGAAAGGAACGGTATCCTGAGCGCTGATGTCGTACCCGGATCCCACCTGTGATGCGATAGTAAAGGCCCAGGTATCCAGGGGATAAGTGGCAACCCATTCCAATCTCCGTCGCACTTCAGATGGATCCATGTGTGAAATCACCCAGGGGATCATCTGATTGGCATCTCCGCCCCGATGTTCCATAGCCCAGGCGGCGGCTAACGCCACAGCAATAGCTCCCGCCTGTCCTTCAGGATGAGCATGAGTGACTTCTGCTGAAAGGATTGCCTGTCGAATGACTGACTCGATGTCTTCTGCAAACCAGGCACCCAATGGAGCCGCTCGCATGGCAGCACCATTCCCAAACGAACCGAGTCCGGAAAACATGTTTCGGCTTAACGCACGCCAGTCACCACCAGACGAAATCTCCTGTAGTAGCCTTCGTGCGCCGGCTCCATACC
>JAIXUU010000182.1 GCA_027483405.1 Planctomyces sp.
AGTCCTCCACGCGAAGTATTGATCAGATACGCCGTCGGCTTCATCTGGCGAAACTGCTCCATCCCGAACATCTTGCGTGTCGCTGGAGTGAGTGGAGCATGTACCGAGATAAAGTCGCTTTGCGACAAAAGCTCTCCCAGGCTCACCATCTGGCAGCCCGTTCCGTAATCATTGCCACTGGATGTATGGGCCAGAATCTCCAAGCCGAGGGCTCTGGCTTTGGGAACCAGTGCGCGAGCCGTATTCCCCAATCCCACAAGCCCCAGCTTTTGGCCTTTGATGCGTGTTAAAGGCAACCCCGCCCCCAGGTTGTATTCGCCCTGCTTGGTTCGATGATGAAAAAATGCAATCTTTCTCGACAAGGCCAACAGCAATCCGAGGGCATGATCAGAAACTTCGTGAGTGCAGTAATCGGGTGAATTGGTGACGGGAATCCCACGGGCCGTACATTCGGGAATCGCAATGTTATCCAGTCCAATTCCCAGACGTGCCACAGTTTTCAACCTGGGTGCAGCCGCTATCACTGCTGGCGTCACCTTGGCCCAGTTGGTGGCAATCGCGTCGGCCTCTGCTGCCAGTTCGCAGAGTGTTTTTTCATCACCTGCCGGAGCTTCAATTAATCTGGCACCGGCTGCTGCCAGCACTTCTGTTTCAATATCCAGGCTGGGCCAGGCACGATCTGTCAGCAGAACTTGATACATCTTGAAAAATGACTCCCTGTTGAACCTTCAGACCACTTCTTCCAGATGAAACAGACATCTGTGAGATAGTTCTTGAAGCATCAATTCTGAGTGATAGACACCATAATCCACTTAGTTTGCGAGTCTAAGCATACACATCCAGTCACAAATCTCCCAAACTGAGCCTAAGTTCCGTGAGAATCTGAAGATCGAAATTGTTCTCAACTGTGTGGCACATATGGTCTCTCTGAAGACAGGATTTTGCTGACATTCAGCTCACCCCACCGGAACCGGCACTCACGAACGACGCAAACAACAACAGAATAACACCTTACAACGCAACAACACTTGTCAGCTTGAGTAGAATTCAGGTTGTCCTCGGCCTCGCTTTTGAGCTAACATCCGCTCGCCGCGCTAATACTTCCCCCAAAGCCCTATTCCATTCCGCAATCTTCTCCCGCCAGCCCTTCAATTCGTCCTGTCAGTCACGTTCGGAAATTTCGTCGAAACTTCTTGCGCCTGATCTCACACCAATTTCACGTTGTTCGTTTTGAGGCCCCAGTTTGCCCAAGCCTGAACGCACAATTCCGGCTTTGATTCAGCCCTTGGAGATTGCTTCCAGGTGCCTGGGAATGTTCGTCCTTTGCGTCAGCTTTTTGTGTATTGGCTCAACGGGGATCGCCGCCGAAAAAGTCCTTCTCCTGGATGGCAGCATTCTGATTGGCAGCAGTCAATCCGTGGAAAATGGGAATGTTCTCTGGCGAACACAAACGGGAGAAGATGTTCGCATTCCCATCAATCAGATCGTGCGAATTGATGCCGAAGAACCAACCGGCTCAACCAACTTGCCGGCCAGATCCGCCCCTCAAAATTCATCTCAGCAGAACACAAGTCCCCCTCCCGATATCCTGAGGCCAAACTCCGAGAAACCAATCTTCTCATCCAGTGCTAAAGCCCTCAACAATTCTCCAGAAAACTCTCTGTTGAAAGGCATGAATACGGAGCCAACGACACCGCCCCTAATGCAGAAAGATCCTCTGTTAGAAATCCAAAATCCCCTCGTAGAAGTCATCGATCTGACACCTCCCGAAGAAGCCTTCGGTCACGACGCTATCGAAGAGACATGGACGGCCTCAGTTCCTCTCCTGGGTTCCTCAGTCAATGCCATCAGTTCGGTACTTTCCACGGCGCAACACACCGCCACAGCGGCCACAAACCAGGCTTCTTTGTGGACCAATCGCATTCAACTGGGTGGAAACTTTACGAACGGAAATTCGAACATCGACATCGTTGATGTCCTTGCTCAATTCGAACGTTCAACCAAAGTCAGCCTTAGACAAATGGATGTAGGTGGGCAATGGGCACAGACGACCGGGAATGTGACTGCTAACCGCTGGTGGCTGAACGGTAACTTTGACTGGCCATTCTCCAGCGAAGAAGACCGCTGGATCACGTTTTTGAGTACCAAAAATGAATACAACCAGCTCGCAAATCTGAACATTCGCAGCACAAATACGACAGGATTAGGCTACCGTTTTTATTACGAACCCAAAAAACGATTGATTACTCGTATCGGCCCTGCTGTGACCGTCGAAGCGTTTGACTCTCCTGACAATACGCGAACCACGTTTGACTTGTTTTCGGAGGTTGAACTGCGCTGGCCGATTGCCAAACGGACATCTCTTGAATCGCGGATCCGCTATCAGCCGGGGCTTCTCGACGGAGCGATCTACCGTGTTTTCTCCACCTCTTCCATCATGTGGGATCTCGACGAAGAGAATCGCTGGAAGCTCGCCCTGAATCTTCGCACAGAGTACGTTTCAGTGCCCAGTCCCGGTCGAAAGTCCACCGACTGGTTCACTGTCGTTTCGCTGGTCTATCAGAGAAAATAGTCGATTGGCTTTCAAAGAATCTCGACCCGGAACTCTGGGGACTGGTTGCACAATGCACAACGGGCTAACATTTCGCACATCAACTGGTCAAACTATGGAGGTATCCAGTCACATTTTGCCTGCTGGATTGCCATTCGAATTGACCGCACCTGAGACAGACTACTGAAGGATTGGCTCCATGACTTCCCAAAAACCGTACTGGCCTATTGGTGTATTTACATCTGTCGATGCCGGGTTAGGTGTCCATCTGGAAGTGGCACAGGATCTCAAGGTTCCCACGGTTCAGGTGCATGCCCCTCATCCGCATACGCGAACTCGTGAACATGCTCAGGCTTTTCGAGCCAAGTGCGATGCCGCAGGTATCCAGGTGACAGTCATTTTCGGCGGCTTTGATGGAGAGAGTTATGCCGACATCCCCACCACGGCACGAACTGTCGGGCTCGTGCCTCTTGAAACGCGTGCCAGTCGCGTCGCAGAAATGAAAGAGATTTCAGACTTCGCCAGTTGGGTCGGTTGCCCAGCTATTGGATTGCATATTGGTTTCGTCCCCGAAAGTTCCAGCCCCGATTACAGCGAACTGGTTCGCGTCACCCAGGATCTGCTCACTCATGCAGCGAACCATGGTCAGGCCGTCCATCTGGAAACAGGGCAGGAATCGGCAGATCACCTGCTGGAATTCATCGAGGATGTCAACCGCCCCAATCTGGGAATCAATTTCGACCCGGCCAATATGATCCTTTACGGGACAGGCAACCCGATTGAAGCACTTCGCAAAGTGGCCCGCTATGTCCGCAGTATTCATTGTAAAGATGCTCTCTGGGCCCCAGTCAACGAACGTGGAAAATCATGGGGCCAGGAAGTCGCACTGGGGACTGGCGATGTCGGCATGGAAGCGTACCTCACGACACTCTGGGAGATCGGTTATCGCGGCCCACTCACCATCGAACGCGAAATTCCACACGATCCGGTTCAACAGAAGAAAGATCTCGCCAGTGCTCTGGAACTCCTGACAGGACTGCGGAAGAAGATTGCCAACTGCTGAAGCCTGGCCCCGGCGGTTTCTGCCGCACGCACACACTCAAAGCCCAGCCCGCAGACATCACCGGCGAAGTTTGCGGGCTGGGCTGGATTTAATGGCATTATTCGTCGATAAACAGGTTGTTGGCTTCGATGGGCTTCTGAACTTTGTCACCTTCAGAATGCAAAATTCTTCACGAACGCGGATCAGGAAATGCCCGACTATCGCGTTCAACTCGACACCTTCAGCGGTCCTCTGGACTTGCTGCTCTATTTGGTGCGCCGCAACGAAATCGATCTTCTCGATTTGCCCATCTCGCAGATTACGAATCAGTTCCTCACTTTTCTGCAGGTTCTCGAACTGATCGATCTGGATACTGTGGGAGAATTTGTCGTTATGGCGAGTTCTCTGATCGAGATCAAAAGCCGCCTCGTTCTCCCTCGAGCTGAGGATCAGGCCCAGGAAGCTCAATCAGCCATGGGGGAAGATCCCCGGGCAGAACTCGTGGAGCAGTTACTCGAATACAAACGATATCGAGATGCAGGACAAGCCCTGCAGAAACAGGCCGACGACTGGCACAATCATTTCCCGAGAATGACCAGTGAAAAGCCCAAATCGAGCCGGGATATCGCCAACGACTCTTTCAAAGAAGTCGAACTCTGGGATCTGGTCAGTGCTCTGACTCGAGTCATGCAGAAGAAAATCGTCGTCGAAACAGCTGCTATTCGTTACGACGACACTCCCATTTCTGTCTATGTCGAACGAATTGGAGCGCATGTCCGCAAGACCGGTCGGGCATCGTTCAGCGAATTCTTTGAAGGTGCTAACGAACGCAGCAAGATCGTGGGTATCTTTCTGGCTGTCCTTGAACTTCTCAGGCATCACCAGTTTCATGCCGAGCAACCAGAGCCTCATGGCGAGATCTATCTCATGCCACCCGACAATCCGGAGCATGCCTCGTCAGTCGATCCTGCTGAAACTCTCTGAGAGACTGCAGGTGATTTTCTGATAATCAATTTGGCTTTTGCAAAAACTTTTGCCAAGATCGGCCATCCCTCTGCGTAATATCTCGGGATCAGAAACCGGAGGCCACCATGTCAATTGCCGATGAACTCTTCAAACTGCAGCAGCTTCGCGATAACGGTACGATCTCGAATGAAGAATTCGAACTTCAAAAAGCCCGGCTGATTGAACCCAAGCCAGCACTCAACCTGGATGTGAAGCAATGGTCAGTGCTGCTCCACCTCTCACAATTGTTGAATCTGGTGACGGGCTTTGGCGGAATTATTGCCCCAATTGTCATCTGGATGCTCTTCCGCGATCAATCACCAGAGATTGACCAGCACGGCAAGAACATCGTGAACTGGTGGATTTCCAGCTTCATCTACGGAGTTGTCAGCGGCATTCTCTGTGTCGTTATCATCGGAATTCCAATGCTGATTGTGCTGGTGATCCTGACGATCCTCTTCCCCATCATCGGTGCAATTAAGGCCGGTAATGGAGAGGTCTGGAAATATCCAATGACCATCGCCTTTATCAAGTAGTCGTCTTTGCGGGTGATGTTTTGTACCAGGCGAACACAAAGAGCCCCGCAAACAAAAAATCAATCGCAGCAGCACCTACGAGTGGCCACGGCAAACGTCCCACGACTGTCAGAATCAGGGCGGGAATGACAAAGCCCACTTTTTCGATAATCGCAGGGATGATCATCAATCGGTAGCGCTTGATATCCCAGGACATGATCACGTAAGCCACTTGCCACGCAATCGTCACCCCCAGAAAACCATAATAAAACTCAGTATGAGTAATGGCAGGTGGATATTCGGCGGAGAATGTCGATTCCGCAGCATACATCGGTAGCAGCACCACGAGGCCATAGATCCCTGCAACAAGAAAAATGACTCGGGCCGCGAACATCCAGACATCCTCGCAAAATGATCATCAGCTCAAATTTTTAACTACTGCCGTTTGACTGTGTTGATCGCCCAGAACAGCGGCCAGCCAGCAAAACGGCACGAGTCATTCTTCATCTGCAGCAGCGACAAGCTGGCTGGCATTATGCCGGGTCATTCACATGCCGGGCAGGGCGGCGCGGCCGCTGAGTTTCGAAATCTCGTATCTCGTACCGGGCCAGTTCCTTGTTGACTCGGATTTCAATGTTGGTCAACTGGTCACCTTCTTCACGCGTGACGAAGGTAATCGCTGAGCCAATTTTTTCCGTCGATGACAAGCGGCCTGTTCGACCAATCCGATGCACATAGTCATCGCAGTCCATAGGGACGTCGTAATTCACAATATGTGAAATACCACTGATATCAATGCCACGCCCCATGACATCGGTCGCAATCAACAGCCTCAAACGACCATCACGGAAGCGGGAAAGCACACCTTCTCTCAGATTCTGCGACAAATCACCGTGGATGAAGCCGATTCTCGGCAAGCGACCGCTGAACTTGCGGTACACCTCTTCGGCACCACGTTTGGTTCTTGTGAATACCAACACCTGTTGGGGCTTTTCTTGCGAGAGCACACGAATCAAGGTGCGAAACTTGCGATCCTGGTCCACAGGCACATAAAACTGAGTAATCGAATTCTGAGAATCCGCCCCGATGTGAGAAACATCGACTCGTTCGGGATCATTCATGTACTTTTGAGCCAGCCGTGCCACGGGTGCTGGCAATGTGGCAGAGAGCAACAGCGTCTGCCTTTCGGTCGGGCATTTTCTCAGAATTCGCTCGATATCGGGCCGAAAACCAATGTCAAGCATTCGATCGGCTTCGTCTAACACCACCATCTTCAACCGCGAAGTGTCGAGTTCCCCCCGTTGCATCAGATCGATGATGCGCCCGGGGGTTCCGATAACAAGCTGAGCCCCTTTCTTCAGATCAGTAATCTGCGGGCGTATATTTCGGCCACCCACGCAACAAACAGATCTCAAAGGATGCTTCAGTGAAAGGCGGCTTGCCTCTTCGGCAATCTGCTGGCTCAATTCGCGAGTAGGAGTCAGGACGAGCGCCTGAGGATAACCTTTCTCGGCATCGACTCGTTCGAGAATCGGCAACACAAAAGCGGCTGTTTTTCCAGACCCGGTACGCGCCTGGCCAATGACATCTTTACCTGATAATGCCAGCGGTACAAAGGCAGCTTGAATAGGGCTGGGGGCCGCAAACCCCATTTTCTTAACGGCTGCCAGAGTTGTCTCACTCAGGCCCAAATCTTCAAAACGAACTGTCTGATTCTCCATCCGGGGAGCAATACCTCATACAAACATGATTGGGAGAACCGTCGCGTCTCCCTCGCGTCATCTACATCGAAACTCTGGCGGAACACACCACAAACTGGCAGTGCGAACATCGCTCATCAAGTTTTCCGACAGATCCAGAGAGACTTGCAGTCGCAAAACATTCTCTCATGTGACTTGACAGACTACCGCCCCGCACTCTCGAACACAATCTGGAATTTTTGCTTCTTTGGGGAAGGTGGCAGCGAAAACATCACGGATCAGTTACCCGGAAGTAGAATTTGCAGCGGTTTGACCAGCCAGGTCTTCTGGATCGAGCACATAATTCTTGATGTTCAACGTGTAATGCTCGCGAAAGAACGACGCCATGTGTTTTTCAAACGCATCGTCCCACGTCCTCAAGGTATGCCACGTCGTGCCTGTTGGGGTCGATCGCAACTCCCCACCATCGACGACCACTTCACCACCTTTGAGAACATAACGGGGGATTTCGAACATCTCCCGGAGATCATCCTGCCGGGAATAAATGGTCACATCGGCATCCGCACCACAGCCCAGATGCCCTTTATTCGCCAACCCAAGCATCTTGGCCGGAGCAGCTCTCGTAATGATGGCAATTTCGCGCAAACTGTACTCACGTTTTAAGTCTCCCAGAATCGTCTTCGACCGCATGGCCGCCGGTAAACGAGCCAGCATCTCGGCTCGTAACGATTCACTCATCAGCAAGGCGATAATCTGCGGATACGCCAGAAACGACGCCCCATTCGGATGGTCGGTACTCATGGCGATTCGCCATGGATCACTCATCAGCAAATACCACTCCAGACCAATGGCCCATTGAAGCGCATGCACAGCACTTTTGTCGCGATAAGTGATCGGTACAACACCACACCCACCTTCGACTTCCGTATCGCCGCTGAACCACCGGCGTCCCGTCAGTCGATGCAGGTAGTAACCGACCTGACTGTCTCCGGTCATCGAAACCGTGTCCCCGAATAACACCTGCCCCACATCGACTGTAATTTCCGGATGACTCTCGACGTACTCAACCAGTTGTTCAGTTGCCGAACCAAACGTCGCCTGATCATTCGGTTCACCGGCATAGCTGTGATACTGAATATGTGTGAAATGCCCGCGATGTCCCTCCAGTGACTGCATCGTTGCCAGAGTCGTGCGCCAGTTACCGGGAATCCCCAGATGGTTACAATGGATATGCACAGGATGCGGCAGACGAAGTCGATCGGCTGCCTCGGCCAGTTGTCTCACAATACGACGAGGTGTCACTCGCTCACTTCCAATGGGCATATCCAGATCATCCAGTGGTAAACGAGCACTTTTCCAGTATTCCACACCCCCGGGATTCACGATCTTTACGGCATATCCATAGGCAGCATGCAGCACCCAAGCCACGAACGCCTCCAGAGCCGGCTGATTATTCTGCTCCAGACATTGCATTACGAACTGGTTGTTACCCAAAAGCGTATAAAAGCCCTTGTCAAGTACGGGCAGTTCCGCAAACTCCGCATGCACAGCTCTTGCATGTAGTGGCGGAATCGCGGCATCAAACGCCGTCGTATACCCCAGTCCCGCGTACAGATACCCCGTGGCAAAACTCGATGGCACCGGGCCGGCATTTCCCGCCCGCGGAAACTCTGGTACTCCCAGCTGCCTCGCACTTCGCTGAGCACCAGCCAGCATGCGACGTGCGGCATTCACTTTCGGCCCCGCGATATGACAGTGCATATCGACTCCACCAGGCATCACGACACAACCACTGGCATCCAGCTCTTTGTCCGCTCGGAAAGCGGGATCGGCTGGCGGTTCGACAACTTTGCCATTCTCGATCCACAGATCGATGATCTCACCATCTCGATGATGAAGAGGATCGTAAACCGCTCCACCACGGATTACTAAAGTTGCCACTCGGTTTTCCTTCACGACCGATCCATCTGGCCAGCGATGAAAATCGTCATGACCATCCATTCGTGGCCACAACTGTAATGCATTCATCCACTGTTCGGCAGTGAAAAACTCAAATGGGCTGCTGACTCAAGACGGCCGAAGGATGACCCAGTTCATCAATCAGTTGCAGCAAGGCATGGCGATCAATCGGCTTGGTCATGTACTCCGTACATCCCGCCTGCAGGCACTTCTCGCGATCACCCACCATGGCATGGGCTGTTAACGCCACAATCGGGATTTGACATCCCATACTTCGCAACCGGCGGGTCGCCTCGTAACCATCCACAAAGGGCATCTGCATATCCATCAGGATCATGTCGATATTCTGCCCCGCTGCGATGGCCCGCTCATACAGAGCAATTGCAACTCCTCCATGTTCGGCAATTGTCAGATTATGCCCCGCCTTGCGGAGAATCAGACCAATGAGTTTCTGATTATCAACACCATCTTCAGCCAGCAAGATGCTCAGTGGTTTGTCCCGAACTCTGGCTTCTGCCTGGAGTGCTTTTGTCAACCTTGGGCCAGAGACCTGTCTCGAAGTTCCCAGAGCCGAATGACTGATTTTTCCGGTTGGCAAGGTAATCGTGAATGACGAACCACTCCCGAGAATACTCTTGACCTGCAGATCACCACCCATTAACTCGATCAAGCGCTTACTGATTGCCAGCCCTAATCCAGTTCCTCCAAACCGTCTGCTGACCGATGTATCAGCCTGCGAAAACGGAATAAACAACTTATCAAGATGCTCCGCTGCGATCCCGATTCCCGTATCACAAATCTGCATCTGTAATCGTGGTGCGGTCGTAAACTCTTCCGTCATTCTCACCGAGAGATCCACACCACCTTGTTCCGTAAATTTGACGGCATTACTCAACAGATTCGTCAGCGACTGCTTCAGCCTCAGCACATCAGCCTCGATACAGACTGGCACATTCGTCGCAAAATTCACTGTCAAACCAATCTTCTTTCGTGCGGCTTTAGGCCCGATCGATTGCATGAGATCATGGATCAACGCACGCAAGTCACAGGTCGTTTTTTCGATTTCAAACAGACCGGATTCGATCTTGGAAATATCGAGAATATCGTTAATCAGTTTGAGCAGATGCTCGCCATTCCGCCGAATGATCGACAACGCTTCACAATCCTCTGGTCGATTCAAACTCGCAGAGACTTGCTCGGCAAAACCCAGAATGGCTGTCATCGGCGTCCGAATCTCATGACTCATATTCGCCAGGAAATCAGACTTCGCACGATTCGCTGCCTCTGCCGATTTTCTTGCTTCAGAAAGATGTGTCGCCTGCTGTGCCAGTTCCTCAGCCTGAATCTTCAATCGAGCCTGAGATCTCGATGACTCTTCAATCGATTCTCGCAAGCGATCTTCGTACCGCTTGCGCTCAGTAATATCTCGCACGATGCCTGTAAAATAACGCCTGGAACCTTGTCGGACTTCACTGACTGACAACTCCATAGGAAATGTCGAACCATCGCGCCTGCGGCCCACAGCTTCCCGGCCAATCCCGATCACACGCCGAGTTCCAGTCTGCTGGTACTTCTGCAGATAGCCATCATGCTCACCACGATAAGGATCCGGCATGAGCATCCGCACATTCTCACCAATCATTTCATGATGAGAGTACCCAAACATCTTCTGAGCTGCTGAATTGAGCGACTTAATCAATCCCGACTCGTCAATCGTGATTATCGCATCCACTGCAGTTCCGAGAATAGCACGCACCCGCGCTTCACTGTCACGCAGCGCTTCTTCGGTTCGTTTGGAATGGGTAATGTCGCGAACTGTCCCGACAAACAACCGCTCTTCACCGTCGGTGACTTCTGAGATCGAAAGATTCATCGGAAAAACTGTCCCATCTTTCCGCTTTCCAATCACTTCTCGGCCGATGCCGATGACTCGCTTTTCTTTCGTTTCGAGATATCGTCTCAGATAATTATCATGCTCCTGCAGGTAAGGCGATGGCATGAGCATGTTGACGTTCAGCCCGAGAACTTCATCGCTCGAAAAACCAAACAAACGCTCTGCAGCTGGATTGAAAGCTTTAATCGCCCCGCGAGTGTTAATAATCACAATCGCATCCACAGCCGAATCCAGCAGAGCCTGGTGGCGGGCCTCACTCCGTTTATAAGCACCTTCAAGCTGGCGAATGACGGAGATATCGCGAAAACTCAGCAGGTGACACGACCTCGATGTTCCCAGTTGTGCCACCCGATGATGCACTTCGAAGGAACGATTTGACCCATTCGAATCATTGTGCTCGACGATAATCTGTTCCAGCCGATCGCCGTGGCAAGCATTCTGCAAAGAACTCAGTAATGCGGATCGATTCCAGCACCCCTCGTGGATCTCACACAGACGTTTCCCTGTAATCTCCGCCTGCTGACACGACATCATCTCTTCGTAGGCGAAGTTCGCATAGATCACGTCCCACTCGTTTGATCCCACGAGTAATGTGGCATGACCAATGGCTTGCAGGCACTGTTCAACGCTCTCAATCGTCGGAATGTCGGGCGATAACGACAACACCATTGGTAGGACTTTCCGACAAGTCTGTCTCAGTAGCAACAAAGAACCGGCACGGAGACACTCTCTGATCAAATGAATCACCAAGGATTCATCGGCCAGCCAACCATACTTCATCCACATCTGCATCGACTGCTTCGGTGAACTTTCAGTCTCCACGCGAATCAATTTGAATAACTTCAGTGAAAACACTCGCTGTTTTGGGGGGGGATATTCACTGAATGTCACTTCGCAGTAGGTAGCCATCACTTCATCGCTCCTGAACTGAAGACGCCTCACTCTCGCTGCGGTGCACTTTCTGGATGAATCATTGATTCGGTTCTGGATCAATTCATCGTGGAATTGAAGAGGAAAAACGCTCACAACTCTTTGAATCTCAAGACGCCTGACGAGGGAAGCGAAGGAAAACTTATCACGAATCGTCAACGAACGACCTGTTCATCGAGTGTATTGCCCATGGTTCTCCGTTACGATTTGAAACAGTCATCTCACTGCAACTGGCAAAGGAAACCGTGTGGCCACAGAAAAACGAGACTTTGACGATTTTCTGGAGAAGTTCCGCAAACACCGTGAACTGATGCAGGAAGAACTCAGCAAGATCATCGTTGGTCAAAAGCCCGTCATTGAGCAGATTCTCGGAGCCATCTTTACTGGTGGGCATTGCCTCCTCGAAGGTGTGCCAGGTCTTGCCAAAACCCTCACCGTCGCCACGATCGCTCAAATTCTGGATGTCCACTTCAAACGCGTGCAGTTCACTCCCGATCTCATGCCTTCGGACATCACGGGTACGAACGTCCTTGACGAAAACGAAAGCGGCCGACGCGAGTTCCGTTTTGTCGAAGGCCCGGTCTTCACGAACGTCTTACTGGCCGACGAAATCAATCGCACGCCGCCCAAAACACAGGCGGCACTTTTGCAGGCGATGCAGGAACGGGAGGTAACCGTCGGTCAAACCACCTACCGCCTCCCAGAGCCTTTCTTCGTCATTGCTACTCAGAATCCCATTGAGCAGGAAGGAACTTACCCACTCCCTGAGGCACAACTTGACCGCTTCATGTTCAACGTGGTCGTCGATTATCCCAATCTCTCGGAAGAGGAAGAAATTCTCACTGCTACCACACGTGGCGAACGACCAGAGATCCGTAAAGTCCTTTCAGCCAAATCGATTCTGTTCCTGCAGAAACAAGTGAGTATGGTCGAAATTGGCCCGCTCACAGTGAACTATGTCGCCCGGTTAGTTCGCGCCACCAGACCACGCGACGATTCAGCACCGAAGTTCATCCGCGACCTGGTTGATTGGGGAGCAGGGCCCAGAGCCGGGCAATTCCTGATTGCCGGGGCCAAAGCCATGGCAGCGATGGATGGTCGCCCGAGCGTCGCCATTGAAGATATTCATCGCGTGGCCATTCCTGTTCTCAGACATCGCATTTCCACCAACTTCCAGGCCCAGGCTGAAGGACTCTCACGCGAAGCCATCATTGCCCGACTGCTCGATGCCGTCCCTGAGCCATCGATCAAGAAATACTCCTGATGGCTCGACTGCAAAGTCCAGATAGAAAGCCATGATCAACTGTTGAAACTGACCAAGTCGGAATACTGTCATGCCCAACTCAGCCGAGCAGTATTTGAATCCCGAAGTGATCCGCAATGTTTCACGTCTGGATCTCCGCGCGCGTTTCATTGTTGAAGGTTTTTTACAGGGGCTTCACGCCAGTCCTTTTCATGGTTTCAGCGTCGAATTCAGCGAACATCGCCGATATTCCCAAGGGGATGATCCCAAAGATATCGACTGGCTCGTCTTCGCGAAAACAGATCGGTACTTCGTCAAAAAGTTCGAAGCCGAAACGAATATCTCGGGCATGCTGCTGATGGATCTCTCCGCCAGCATGGGATACACCTTCCGGCAACAACTCAACAAGTTCGAGTATTCAATCTGCCTCGCTGCGGCACTCGCATACCTAATGATTCATCAGCAGGATCCTGTCGGACTGATGACGTTCGACACCAACATTAATGCTTCATTACCACCTCGGAGCAGACGCTCCCAACTGGCTGAACTGCTGGGCCTCCTATCTAGATTAAGCCCGACGGGAACAACCGATTTCGGCACATCCATGAAGCGTGCAGCAGGGATGCTGAGGCACCGCCATCTGATGATGATCTTTTCTGATCTTCTGTCTGATCCTGATCAGATTCTGGAAGGACTTCGATACTTAAGGCATGGTGGTCACGACGTCATCCTGTTCCACGTTCTCGATGAAGCTGAAGTCACGTTTCCCTTCCAGGGGGCATCGATGATGATTGACCCCGAGAGTGATGAGTCTTTGATTGTTGACGCCTTAGGGACAAGACCTGCTTATCTCGAAGCACTCAAAACCTGGAGGAAAACTCTCGCTGCCGATGCTCTCAAGCTCGGCATCGATTATGTTCCTCTGGATACCAGTCTGCCATTTGATCGAGCCCTTGTGGAATACCTCTCGCAGCGCCGGGCGAGAGGCTAACTTTCCATATCGAACCTGCAGCGGCTGCTGAAAGTTTTATGCAATGCGAAATGTACTTGCCCTGATACTTGCGGGTGGTAAAGGAACACGCCTTGAACCCTTAACCCGCGACCGCGCAAAACCAGCTGTCCCCTTTGGGGGAGTTTATCGCATTATCGATTTCGCACTCTCCAATTGCATCAACAGTGGGCTGCGTAAAATGCTCATCATGACGCAATACAAAGCCGCCAGCCTTGACCGACATATCAATCTGGGATGGCGATTCTTATGCCGTGAACTGGATGAATTTATCGACATTCTTCCTCCACAGCAGCGTATCGATGAAAGCTGGTATCAAGGGACTGCTGACGCGGTCTATCAGAATATCTATTCGATAGAAAAAGCCAGAGCAGATTATATACTGATTCTGGCGGGTGACCATATCTATAAAATGGATTATTCTCAATTAATTGCAGATCATATCGTCTCAGGTTCCAAGCTGACAATTGCCTGCATCCCGGCCACTCTTGAGGAAGGAAAGCAGTTCGGCGTCATGCAGGTCGATGCCAATCGCCGAGTCATTGAGTTCGCAGAAAAGCCATCTCATCCGAAATGCATGCCCGATGATTCCACTCGTTGCCTGGCTTCGATGGGCATTTACGTTTTCAATGCTCAATTTCTGTATGATGAACTTTGCCGTGATGCGACCGAACCCGATAGCCATCGCGATTTCGGTAAAGATATCATTCCCGGTGCCATACGCGATCATCTGGTCAGAGCGTGGCCATTCCGCGATAAAAACACTGGCAAATCGCTCTACTGGCGCGATGTGGGCACACTCGATGCCTTTTACGAAGCCAATATGGATCTGGTGGCTGTCGATCCCGAGTTGAATCTCTATGATCGCAACTGGCCCATGCGGACTTATCAACCGCAATTACCGCCACCCAAGTTTGTCTTTGCTGATGAATCGACAAAACCTGTGCGGATCGGACAGGCCCGCGACAGCATGATCAGTACGGGTTGCATCATCTCCGGCGGTTCAGTCACACGATCTGTACTATCACCTCGAGTGCGTGTGAACAGTTACGCGACCGTCGAGGATTCGATTCTTTTCGAAGGCGTCGAAGTGGGGAGACATTGCCGGATTCGCAAAGCGATTATCGACAAGGGAGTCAAAATCCCTGAGGGAGTCGAGATTGGCTTCGACCCC
>JAIXUU010000482.1 GCA_027483405.1 Planctomyces sp.
AAGAAGGCGAAGAAGGCGAAGAAGGCGAAGAAGGCGAAGAAGGCGAAGAGGAAAACGAGGAAGAAGAGGAAGAAGAGGAGGAAGAGGAAGAGGACGACGATGAATAGTCGTTCGTCTTTAAGAACTCTCTGAATCGTCTGACAATACGAATCCAGTGGGCCTAAGAAGACGGGCTCAACGAGACCCGTCGCAAATCAGAAATGACAGCTCCCGAACTGAAAAACAATCGTTCGGGAGCTGTTTCGTTTTCGAACAACTTGCCCCAGAAGCTTCGTTGAACCTTCGATTTGTTTGGCCTCGAAAACTTCTCACTTGAGGAGTGGACTCAGGAATAAGTCTTTATCGCAGAACGTGAGTTGAGGTCGCGTTGGCTGCTATCAGGGCGGACATTTCCAGCCATTGAAGTAACCGGCCATAACGCTGTTCTGGCAAATCGTCCCCGGTAAACTCCTCCCAGCGGTGCAGGAGCGTCGCCTGATTCCAGGAACTGACTGGTGTGTGAGAACTCTTCTCAGGAAATGCTGCATTGGCCACGGGAAGCAACTGTTCAAGGTCCTGCAGAAGCGGGTGCCTCGAAATGCGGCGGAACCAATAACTGGCATTGCCCGGGTCGGGTTCCCGGCGGTGATGAATCGCATGCCAGTAGTCGCCATGAGGCGGTTGCCCCAAGCCTTCGATACTCTGGCTTTCCTGGTGACTTTCTTCACTCAATCCCAGGACTTCCAGCCACCCGGCACACAGAGCCACCCGCTGAACTTGAGGGGACTCGGGCGTAATCGCAATCCTGAGGAAATCTCGAATCGATTGCCTTAAGGCCGATCGTTCTTGAGGCTTGAGAGGATGTTCTTTTTGCTGGATTTCATGAGTTAAGGCGGGCCAGTACTCTGCCGGACAGATCGCCGACAACGCCCAGTCATCACATTCGACTCCCTGGACTTCCACCATGGGCTGCGTAATCTCTAGCCGGCCTGCCACTTGATGGCCATTCGCCTCGATCAGGGCTGCCATCCACGATTGCAACAGAACTGTTCCTTGTGACCAGTTTGCAGAACTTCCTGGTGGGATCTCCGCCGCAGATATCGCAGAACAGCCTAAGGCTGTCGCAGGATGAACCACCAGCCAGGCAGCAGGTGGCACGAGATAGCCGTGGCTGGACTTTTCCCAGTTTCCGAGTTGAGCAAGGACTTCAATCCACCTCTGGGGAAACTTCAACACCATGCGGTGGGATGACGGCGGCATGTGGTGAATCCTGGGGCTGACTTCGCTCAATCTGATAATGTACCCAGCTTACCCTGCATCAATCTCATGATGAACTCATTTCACTTGACGATTTTGATCCCTATCAACCCGAAAGATTGTCAATTCTACACATTTCGAGCCATTTGGCACGAAAATAGCGTCGCAATTTCGTCAGTCTGGTGTTGCGGTTCTTTCAGAGAACCGTATTCTACTAGGGGTTCGATCCGAATGAGGTTGGCTGGGGAGCTTGACCCTCATTCATTTCGAGTGGGTTCGGAATACAGCCAATGATGGCTGTCGCTTTTGCTGATTTCAGTAATCCTGTCGCGATAACGCGAAGAAAACGACTCTGTCAGTGTCGCTGAGCAAGTGGCACAGCAGAGCGATTTCCAGCAGTTATCGGTACAGGAAAGGAATGTGCTGAATTCTGCGAAGGCAACCCTTATCTCACACGCGGGCACAATTGCCCTCGAGGAGAGCTGGGATGGAAGCGATTCTCCGTGGCTACGATGTCAATGAGCCGACATGGTTTTACCTGTCGCTGCTGCTCATCATTGCTGTCTTCTTCAAATTCGACCGCATCTGGTCGTTGAGAAATTTTGATCTCGCACTGCTGCTTTTGTTGGCACCTGGCCTGCTTCTGGCCAGATATTCCGAAGCAACAGTGGCCTTTGGTTACGCCTGGCTCTTTCTGGTGACGGGAATTCTGTTAGTAAGGCTTCTAGCAGATGGGTTCTTTACGCGCCGTCCCCGCCTTGAACAGAACCTGAATGTCTCCGGCATGGCGTTCCTGTGTGTTTCGGCACTGGCCTTTCAAGCCACCAAAGTGATGACGTTAGAGCCCCACGCAGCCGTGATAGAAACTGCCCATCGCGCCGATGGCCTGTTAAAGCGGCAGGATGGCACGGGCGCAGCAGGCTCCACCAGCCTCGCTTCATTGAATAACGATTTATCTCCTGGCCATTCTTCCCATCAGATTTCGACTTCCAATATCAACCCAGGCACTCGCACACAGCCAGAGAACTTGCCAGAGTCCAACAGTCAGGCCCAGGCAGCAAAGACCGAGCTTGCCGAACAGGATCGTGAGGACAAACCTGTCGAATCCGGGCCGGCCAGCATGCTGCTCGCTACTCCGATTGTGCAGATGACAGGTGGCGTCACAATCTGGACGACTCGAGTCCTGGCAATTCTGGCACATCTGGCGACATGCCTGGGACTCATCGCTGTCGGTCGCTGGCATTTCTCCGATACCCGCCTGGGACTGGCCATGGCCACGCTCTATCTGCTTCTGCCTGTCACCGCTTTCGACGTCAATAAAGTCACCCATCTGCTACCGGCGGCTCTCGTTGTCTGGGCCTTTGCCAGCTACAAAACGCCGAGTGTTGCGGGAGTTCTGCTGGGGCTGGCCTGTGGTTCACTCTTCTTTGCGATCTTTCTACTGCCGGTCTGGATAGCCTTTTACTGGAAGCGCGGAGCCGGGAGGTTCTCGATTGCCTTGGGTGCGGTGGCCTGTGTGATGCTGCTCTGCCTGATGATGACTGCGGCCGATTCGCATTCTCTCACCCGGCAGATTGTCGGTTCAATTGACTGGTCTGTCCTGAAATTTGATTCGGGAACTGGCAAAGGATTCTGGAGTCAATATGACCAGGCCTATCGTATTCCTGTCTTTGCAGCATTCATGATCATGCTAACGGTGATCACATTCTGGCCATTACGCAAAAATCTCGAACATCTGATGGCGCATTCAGCTGCGATTATTGTCGCCACGCAATTCTGGTATCCCCATGAGGGAGGGGTTTACATCCTGTGGTATCTGCCCGTGATGCTGATCGTCATGTTCCGCCCACGACTGGCTCATTTGCCACCCCGTTCCCACGAGGAAGTTTCACTTCTGGCAAGTGACAATACGCCTCGCTCGCGATCGGAATCAGCAGCATCTGTTTCCTGGCGCTCTCAACTCTATCGGTAGTAAGATTTGAGTTGATCCCGGCAGATCTTGTGAACCTCACAACGCTTCACCTGCGTGCTGCCTAAAGAGCATGCACGTTGCAGAACCAGGCCAAACGCTACAGGTCAATGATTTTTCTGAATGCCCAGTGTGCCACAGAACTTCTTCGATTTTTGCGAACCATCGATTTCTGACTGGCACTGCTGGCCATTACTGAGGACGATCAAAGCCAGTGAAATCGACGACTTCATCAGACTTGCATCCCTCGATGGCCTTCCGAATGATTAACGATGCCACCTTATCGATCATTCACCAGAAAACGTCCGCTTCGATACCCTGAGCTAACGACGCATGAGTTTCGATCTACGACTTTTCCCGCTGACGTTTTGCATTCTGATCTGGAGTCATGCCGCCTCTGTGTGGGCGGCAGAAGCCGAATTTACAGCCCGCTGGAGTGATGGCAGTACCTCTCGACCTGCTCAACTCCGGGACTGGAATGATCCAGCGGCTGAACCCAGGCTGGGAGATCTGCGACTCTTCGAGCCTTCAAATCCAGTGGTCAGCTTATGGCGATCGCCTGTTCCCCCCGCAGCTCGTCGAGGCATTCGCATCGAACTGTCGGGAGGTGATCGCCTGACTGGCGAAGTCCTGGGTTGGTCGAACGGGCTGGAAGATCCTTTCGAAACAATGCCCGCCTATTTTCTCGTGCGCCCGCTGGCACCAGTTTATCCCCCTGAAGCTCGGCACCAACAGACCATCCGCGTTCAAGCCAATCACGTACGGCGAATCGTGTGGGAGGCCATGGCGGGAGAAACTTACCAGCCCGGAACAGTCTGGTTGAGAAATGGTGGCCGCATCAGCTTTCGCACATGCCGCTGGAGCAACTCGACGGTGAACCTGCTGGCGGCGACAGGTCTCAAAGAAATTCCCCTGTCAGACCTGGGGGAAATTCATCTTCCCTTGGATGACGAATGGCAGAGATTTTTTGAAACCGCAGCCGCATTAACGCCCAATGGTAAAGGACGCTGGATTCGTCTGGAGACGATGGATGGCAGCCTGCTCACCACATCGACACAGCGCTTACAGGGACGCCATTATGGCGACCGCAATCGACAAGCCGACTGGTATCAGTTGATTCAGCCGGCATGGGCTCTGGATCCTTTATGGATTCGATTTCCGCAAGTGATCGGCTGGCAGACATGGATCGTTACCGAACCACCTTTGAGCTGGTTTTATCCCGCAGAGATTGTTTACTCGCCGGCCTTTGGCAAAAGCTGGTCACCGAATTGGAACAGCAGTGTCAATGGGACTCGATTGACCACAGGTGAAAATTTCAGCCAGAACGGGTGGGGAGTCTTCGGCACCAGTCAGATCACTTTTCAGATTCCTGATTTCGTCGAGGGCATACGCACCTCGTGGGGATTCGATCCTGCAGCGCAAAAGCGAGGCTGTGCCAGCGCGACAATTCGTGTGCGTGCCGGTGAAACAACATCTACGTTGTTTGAGAGTGGGGAGAAGTCGGGAGCTGAGTCTGCCGTCCATACCGACTTCATCTCGATACCCACATTAGCCGGTGGTCTCCGTCAGTTAGTTTTAGGAACTGATATGCAGGCCAACTCTTCCACACCCGGAGCGGATCCACTCGATCTACGAGACTTTACGAACTGGATGGAACCCCAACTGAGGCTGAACGCCACGACGGCTGGCGAAATGACTTCAGCTGCAGCCTATCAGCTCATCTCCGGCTGGTCGGGATGGAGTCTGACGGGATGGAACCAAAATGGCAGGGTCTCAGCTCCTGTGGCTGTGCGAAATCAACTGGAGAATTGGAACACAAAAGAACCTCGCTTTCGCAGTCTGGCCCGGCTTGGTGGTGAGACGCTGCTCCTCACGCGTCGGCTTCAGCTCAAATCGACCGATCGATGGATTGTCATTCATGCAGCCCGAGAAGCTGAGACACAAGCCCAAATCTATTGTGCAGTTCGCTTGAACGGAGAAGGGGTTGGAATGGCGACCTTGCCCAAGCGTGAAGGGGCCATTGATCCTCAGCCTGTGATGTTCCCGATACCCACCCTGTCAGGCCAGACAGCCTCATGTGAAATCGTGCTGTTCACAGACGACAAGGCGGCTGAATTTGACTTTCGGGGAGTCGCTTTGACACCCCACCAACCGGGAGTTCTTCCTGTCTTTGACGAACAAGCGGAGTTCGCCTCGCTGTTAACGTCCGGAGAAGGAACTGCCCGGATCAGTCCTGATCTTCCCTATGCCGGACAGGTCAGCCTGGAAATACGTCCCACAGATCGCAGTGGCCCAACTCTTTACAACCAGGAAATTCCAATACGCGAACATCCGAAACTGGGTGAATTCCGTTTTATTACGTTTGCCTGGAGAAAAATCGACGACGACAAAAAATCCCGCGAAACCATCCGGCTGATGATTGCCCATGAAGGTCGCTTGGGGAATGAAATCGCCGAAGCGGCGTTAGATCGTCTACGTGGCCGACCGGCCGTCACTCGAACTGGGGGTAAACCGCTGGAAGATCGCGGCATGCGGCACGGCTACACCTACGATGCCGGCGATGCCAAGCAATCAGCCGGAGCACCACTGCGAGTCGACTGGTCTTTGCCACGTAACTGGCAATGGGTCTCGCGCGATCTCTTCAGTGATTTTGGCAGTATCTCTCTGACTGGATTCGGTTTTGCCACGACGGGTGAAACTGCCGCGTATTTTGATTCCATCACTCTGGCCCGGACTCCCGACGATGTCACTCGCATTCGGCAAAAGCTCCAGGCTTCCAAAGAATCTCCCAAACTCCCGGAAGGGATTCAGGAAATTGCCACTCAGGAAGAAGACTACAGCAGGCTACTCAAGTTGGTCGCTCCCCAGTTTGTCGCCATGAATTCTCAAGGTGGTCTCCATTGGGCGAGGCAATATGCAGGCGAAAATGATGTCGTCCGGTCACATCCGCTGGAGGCCAATCGACCATTCCGTATGTTCGCCCATGTCACTCGAACTGGAAACCGACCCGTCACGTTGACAGGCAAGGTTCGAGCCGAAAATGACCGCGATTTCAAACTCGTGATTCTCGTTCAAGGACGCTCGATTGAAGAGCGGATCATCTCTGGCAAAGATCAGTGGGTCGAGCTGAACATTGACCTCACACCTTATACTCAAGAAAAACTGCCGCTCTCTGTCGAAGTGCGACATGAAGGCCACAACTGGGATAATGAATCGGCATGGTGGAAATCACTTCAAATCCAGGGACTTTAACAACGGCTCGACTCGCATGGCTCGCTTTGACTTTGCAGCTCCTGGTGATCCTCCAGCCCGGTTGCGGCAGTTCGAAAACCGCAGCCGATCATGAGACCATGCCCGATCCTCCCTCACAGGATGTGGCGATGGCCCCTTTGGCACCCGAGCAACCCGAAGATCCTTTGCAGAAGTTTCAGCGGGATCTCAAAGCCCGAAATCCATTCCTGCGTCTGGAGAACATGCGCGCCGAAGAAGAAAACGGGACAATTGTACGAGCCGAATTTGAGAATGCCGATCTGGTGGATCTGTCACCGCTGGCTTCCACAAAACTCGAAGCTTTAGGGATTCGGAACAGCCTGATTCAGGATTTGTCACCACTGAAAGAGTTGCCTCTCAAGGCCCTTTATCTGGAAGAATGTCAGGTAAAAGATCTTTCTCCCCTGGCGAATTCTTCAATCAGCACTTTGTGGGTCACTTACGCTCCACTGGTCGATATCAAACCACTCGAAGGTCTCCCGTTGAAGGAGTTGAACCTGCTGGGAACACAGGTCACGGACATCACTCCTCTCGCCAAGTCCCCATTGGAGATGCTCTGGCTCAATGAGACAAAGGTGTCCGAGATTGCACCTCTGGCAGGGCTGCCTCTGGTGAGCCTGACTTTGCATAAAACACCGGTCAAAGATCTTTCACCACTCGCGAAAAACACCTCTTTGAAGCGTCTGCATATCGGAGAGACGGCCGTCGAAGATCTGACACCTTTAGCCGGTCTGAAACTCGACCGGTTGATCTTCACACCGGAAAAGATTCAATCAGGCCTGGAAGTCGTTCGACAGATGCCCTCTTTGAAAGAGTTAGATACTCAATTTGGACAAACTCCACTGCGCACACCAGCACAATTCTGGGCCGAAGCCAACCGGCCATGAAATGCGGCAAACAGTGAAGACAGTCCGCTTCATCAAAGCATTGATTTTCACTCGCCAACTTGTGGCTCATGATGAGTTAGGTTTGAAGAGCCAGAAAAGCAGGCTGAGGGATCGATGGTCACGGGCCAGGATTGATCAGGTGCCATCACGGCAAGAACAGGCACTCCTGAGCGGGCTGTGATTTCTTTGATGTTCTCCGTCACCGAAGGCTGGTCAAAGGGCGATGCCGACGTCATCACCACGCCAGCAATTGGTAAGCTCCGCTGCCGAATGGCGGCAATTGTCAGCAGTGTATGATTAATGGTTCCTAAGCCCGGGCGTGCGACAATCAGCATGGGAAAGCCGAGATCGACAGCGAGATCCAGGACTACATCCTGATCGGAGATCGGGGCAAAGATCCCTCCCGCCCCTTCGATCAGGAGCAGATCGACTCGATCCAGCCACCAATCGACGCCAGAACGCAGCTGCTGAGCCGACACTGTGCGACCTTCCCGGGCAGCAGCTAAAGGTGGTGCCAGTGGCTCTAAAAAGCATTGTGGGCAAATTTGCGATTTCGGAAACCGCTGGCCGGTGGCACTCCACAACTCATTGACGTCATGCCATTCAGGCTGAGAAGAAGGCGCCAGACTGGAGACAATCGCACCAGAGCAGGCGGGCTTATAAGCACCCACGTTATGCCCAGTATTCAGCAGGGCCTCAATGATCCTGCAGGAGACATAGGTCTTGCCCACATCAGTGTCGGTTCCGGTGACGAACAGACCTCGGAGATTTGAGAGTAACGCCATAAATTGCATGCGTGGATGTGGCAGATAGGGGCCTAGTGATTCATGCGAAACTCTGACGAATTCAGCAGAGCCCAGGCAAAATCACGCCAGAGATCAAGAGTCAGCACTTCGGCATTTTCACCATTTTTGACTTTGCCCGCGATCTTCGTCAAAGCAGTTCGAAGAATGGTCATTTCCGTTTCAGTCGCTTTGCGGGACACAATGGCCATCGTGAGAGCATTTGCACGATCGACATCTTTTGTATATCGCTTCAATGTCTCCGCCAGAAGCGTCCCTGATGTGGCAGAAAGCAGATCTTGAGTCAGATCGCCGTTCATCAGTGTGAGCACTTCCTGTAATGGCGAAGCATAAAGACTCGTCTCAAGATTCTCTTCAGTTGGAAGTTGTTGAATAAAAGGTGCAATCCATTCCTGACGTTTTTCAATGGCTTCCATCCAGAACTGCTGTTGCCCAGGAACAGGACTTTTCATGATCAGAAAAGAATCAAAGATCTGCTCAGGAGAAAGGGGCCTGGCACGCATGAATTCAAAAGTCGTGGACTCCTCCTGAACCGCTGACTCACTCCCTGTGGCATTCGACAGGGGCCTGGGAGCAGAATCTAACTCCATGATCGAGGTCAACTGGTAAGGTCTCGAGTTCACCATGCAACGGACCAGTTCCCGAATACTGTAGTTTTCCTGAACGAAACTGCGCGTCAGCAACTTAAGCAGTTCGGGATGGACTGGCGGCTGGTGAACCCCCATATCATCCACCGGAGTCGTAAACCCTCGACCGAAGAGCTGACTCCACAGGCGATTCACGAAAGCACGTGCCAGTTGATGATCATGATCTTCAGCCAGAATACGACCTAACTCCACCCGCCGACGCGTTGTGGCAGAATCATCAACCTCTTGTCCTGCCCAGCGAGGAAAAGCAGCGACAGATGTCTGATTCGTCGTCTCAAAATAAACCGGGCCAGCCACCGGCAGATCATATAACTCGTGAACCACCTGGACCCGTTTTCCAGTCTGCTGATCCAGCACCAGAACGGGGCGACTGCTGGCCTGACGGAAAAAGCTGTTCAATTCCCAGAATTTTGCCTGACGAGCATCGTCAAAGGGATGCTGGTGGCATTGCACGCAGTCGAGGCTTTGACCGAGAAACAATCGGGCGGTTCTGGTGCTGGCTGCCAAAGCATCTTGATTCAAGTTGGCCAGCAGGAAATTCGTCGCGCCATTTTCATGGGAACGCCCACTCGCAGAGACAAGTTCCTCGACGATGCGGTTCCATGGGCGATGTCCTGCAACGCTGACACGCAGGTATTCATGCAAAGCCTGTCGATCGGCTGTCTCCAGCTCATGCCGACCGACGAGAAGATTCGTCCAGGTCGTCGCCAGATTGCGGGCAAATCCAGGATCGTCCAGCAATCGGTCCACCAGACGTTCTCGACGTCCTGGAGAACGATCCGACAGATAGGCCTCGGTTTCTGCTGATGTGGGAATATGGCCGACAAGATCCAGATAGATTCGGCGATGCCACACAGCCTCGCTCGCCAATGGAGCCGGCGTAAGGTTCTGCTCTTTCCAAGCCTTCGTCAGATAATCATTCACTTGAGAGACGACTTGGGCACTGGATAACCGACCTTGAGGATAAGTAAAGGCGATCGACGGCTTGGAGGGCGACTTAACAAACGCACTGACAGATTCCGAGAGCGACTTAATCCGTGCAGCCTCTTCAGCCATCGCCTGCTGCTGTTTAAGAGCCCGAGCACGCTGTGCAATCAGTTCTTCTGTCGGATTGGACTGCGAAACTCCCTGAGGCTTATCGAGTACTGAAAGTGGCAATGCCACCGGTGTTCGACCGTTCGTTCGAGCTGTCGCTTCGGAATTGGAACGATTGAGCGGCCCATTAATCTCAGCAGCAGGATGTGCCGTGGCATCTCCCTTTGTTTGCGAGCCGCCCGCATCCGATGTCGAAAGTTCCGATGTCGACAGATCCGAATGACTTGCCAGTGGCGAATCAAGCTTGGCAGCCGGCTTCCACAAACTCCCCAGAAATTGGCCGCTCTGTCCAGAAATCGGTTGCCAGTAAGCGACTGACAAACACACCAGCAGCACAGCAGCAATACCTGCATATGCAGAGGCCGTTGATTTCACCCATTTCCTCAGGCGTCGACTACGTTGCGACTTGCGATTTCCCAACATCCCACTCAGCCAAGAGGTCGAACCTGGAGTCGATTTCCCCGCAGGAGACAACTGAGATGCGGTTGCCACCGCTTGAACAGCCGTTAACCTCGAGGGGAGTTCCTGCCAGAGATAACCTTCGGGCCCGAGAGTATCTTTCGTCTCCGGTAGAGCAACTTCCTTATCGGTCGATACTGACACCAGAGGTTCATTTTCTGAAATGTTCTCGACCATTAGTGATGAGAACTGCTCCCAGGTCAACTCACCCGGGCTCTCCTCAGATTGCAAACCTCGATTAACTTCAGTATCGGTATCGTCAGAACCAGCTTCAGCAGTTGCAGCCAGCAAGGAGTCTCCATCAGCCGTTGGAGAAACTTCGTCCTGCCGAGCACCAAAAGCCGCATTCCAATAGAGTGATCCATGCAGGTCGATGTATCGAATATAAAAGAGCCTGGCTTCTTTCGACGAGAGAACGATCTGCTCCAGCCGCAAAAGCTCATCGGCACGTATGCGATCTTCGCACAATGCTTCGAGCAGTTGCCAGAGTTCGTCATTCCAGGTCGACATACTTCTCAGTTCTCTAAGAGATCAGCCTCGATCAGATCAATCTCTCTATCAGTTCACAGGCTCTACAGGTAACTTCTGATGCATACCTCGGGATAAGCAAAACTACAGATCGAACTCAATGAAACTCAACTGCCAGTTGCCGCTGAATGCATTCCATGAGTGTACGGCGAATTCTTCCCAATGATTGATAGACCGAATTGGCTGGTCGCCCAATCTGGCTAGCCAGATCTTTACCACGCTCACCAGGAGCATAGCGGGACTCAATCAGTTCTCGGTCTTTATCTCGTAACTTTCCCAGACAATGCTTTAAAGCCAGCCGACGAGACTCCAGTTCATCCACCTGCTCGACCACCTCACTGGCCACCTGCTCAATGAACTCATCGCTGAATCTAAGTTTCGTTCGCTTCTGCCGACTGCGATGCTTAAGTATCTCGAAGTGGGCGATCTGACAGACCCAGGCAAAAAAATTACTGCCACTGCGATACTGAGATGATTTCGTCCAGGCGATCACATTGGATTCCTGCAGAATCTCTTCAGCTTCAACCGGATGCGGCACCTGGGACAATATATATAAATACAACCTTCTCTGAGACCTGGTAAACAGCTGCACAAACTCAGCCTGTGAAGCTGGTTCAGAGCCGTTGTCCTTCTGAAAAGTCAAAGCCTCAACCCCCTCACCAGGATTGACTTGAGGCTCAAATTGCTCAGACGGTGAAGTACTCATGCCGCATTTTCACGGACTGGATGTGGATGAACTGATGACATCGACATTTCAGAGATAGCAAGAGCAGACAAGCCAATGAATCAACCCGGCACAACGAAGGCAGAAAATCCTTTCAGGCAACTGTCTCCGTCGTGATTCACCGCCGCCAGCCGCTCTTTAGCTTCTCAGAAAATGGTCGGGCGAGACAAGTGCGGGGAGCTCGGCCATGCCTCACTCCCCGCACTTGAACTATGTATTGACTCACCTGAATCAGCACCGAGCTGACGTTAACTCACATCAACCAGCACCTCTCAAGCTGAAGCACTACAACATTCAGCGTCAACTAGGAAATCAATTCCTTGATTGGTGTTCCACCGTTAGCAATTTTCATCGGGCGTCCACGCTTCGAAGTGTGCACGGTATCCAGAGGAATCCCCAGAGCATGTGCTGCTGTGGCCCAGATATCTCCGGGCAGGTAGCTCTTGCCGCTGGCGACTGCAATGCCGTCACTGTCGGTCTCGCCAACAGCCACACCACCACGCAACCCACCACCACCAATCATCGTGGACCAGCTGGCTGCCCAGTGATCGCGACCAGTGTTCTGATTGATTCGAGGTGTACGACCAAATTCACCCATCCACACAATGACGGTGTTTTCGAGCATACCACGCTCTTTGAGGTCTGTGACCAGAGCGGAAATCCCGGCATCCAACTGGGGCAGCATACGATTCTTCAGCGAATTGAAGACATCGTTGTGGAGATCCCAGCCGCCGAAATCGACTTCCACAAATGGCACGCCGGATTCGACCAGGCGACGGGCCATCAGGAGACCACGGCCAAAGCCACTAATCCCACCCATACCACCACCCATGGCATTACCATTAGGTGTTGGACTGTAGCGAGCCAATGTTTCAGGCGATTCCTGAGCCACCTTGAAAGCGTCCATCTGCTTCGAAGTCATCAGATTCACAGCCTTCTGGTAAATCTCCTTGTGAGACTGACCAGATTCACCACGCTGTGAGTTAATGAAACCCTCTTCAACAGAGCCCAGCATATCCAGACGGCGACCCAACTGACCGGCTGACACGCCATTCAAGTCGGCATTGCGAATGCCACCGTTCGAATCCACCACGAACGGAGCGTTGGACATCCCCAGGAAGCCTGGACCTGTTCCTTCACGACCGCCACCAATCGAGACAAAGGCTGGAATTTCCAGCTCTTTCCGCTTGGTTCCCAGCTCGTAGCTCACTACCGAGCCAAAGGATGGATGCACGACAGTCGGGTTAGGAACATAGCCAGTGTGCATGAAATAAGTGCCACGACCATGGTCAGCTTCGCGGGTGCTCATGGCACGCACGACTGACAGATGGTTCATGACCTGAGCCGTCTTGGGCATGTGCTCACTGATCTGCAGATCGCCCTTGGTCGAAATGGGCTTGAATTCGCCACCATTCTTGGAACCAGGCTTGAGATCCCAGATGTCAATGGTGGGGGGGCCACCACTCATCCACATGAGGATGCAAGACTTCTGGTTCTTCTTCAACTCTGCTGCGTTGGCCCGCACATGAGAGATGAATTCAAGAGCCGGAATTGTCGCAGCTGTCGCTGCCAGGTGCCGCACAAAGTGTCGGCGACTCATACCGTCAGGCTGGAAAATTGACATAAACTGATCTCCGACTCTCAATTTGACAAATTGAACTTGTTTGAAGAACTCGACTGACTGACTCGACTGACTTTGTAGATTTCTCTACTGAATAACGTACTGAAACCACAGAATGTTCTAGTGAATGAAGATAAATTCGTTCGAATTCAGCAAAGCCCAGAACATATCCTGATAAACCGGAATCAGGTTTCCACCCGAACTCGAAGCATATTTCTGGAATCGAGCCCACTCGGCCGCAGTCGGCATCCGGCTGAGAACCGACAGATAGAGGATATTGAGCTTCTGTCGCTCATTCCCTTTACCTGCAAGGACTTCGGCCAAATGTGAGCCAGGCTTCAAAGCCACTGCATCACGCGTCAACGGGCCGTTCATCATCATCAGAGCCTGAGGAATCGTACCGTCAAAACCACTTGATTCTTCGTTATCGTCAGTACCAAACGCCTGGACGAACTGCTGGAGCCATTCTTGCCGCTGCTCTTCCGATTGCTCCCAACCGGCACGACCTGTTTTATGAGCGTTTGTTGCCACAATCAGCGAGTCATAGAGCTGCTCTGCCCGCATTGGCTTGACGTAAATATGGCTGAACAAAGGAGTTTCGCCAGCGGCTGGGTTGTCTCGTTCGTTCTTCTTAATCCCGCGACTCGTCAGGCTGTAGGCCTCGGCATTCGCAATCCACCGAATAAGCTGGCGGGAGTCATAGCCACTTTTGACAAACTCATCCGACAACCGATCCAGCAATGCGGGATTGGAAGATGGGTTATGTGGGCCCATATCATCGACCGGCCGGGTGAACCCGTAACCAAAGAAGTGCCCCCACATTCTGTTCACATAAGCCGTTGCCACGAGAGGCTTTTCGCCAGATGTCATCAGCTTGGCCAGTTCTGTTCGGCGGTCAACTCCTTCGCTGGCATCAACTTCCGCTCCGAGATAAATCGGATAGGCCACCTGCATCAAACCACTGCGCTTCTCAAAAAATACTGGCCCGCTGAAGTCACGGAAAAGAACTTCAGAGTAATCATCCACTTGCCGCCCGGTTCGAGGGTCGAGCTTCTGGTGATCCATCTTGCGG
>JAIXUU010000419.1 GCA_027483405.1 Planctomyces sp.
CTTCCTGCAGCCGCCCGCCAAAATACCCACCCACAGCCCCCGCACCCAACACCAGAACTCGCATGGATTATCTAGCCTCAACCAGAATCATTTTTGCATCCGCTCAATCTGAAAATGATCGATTCCCAGCGATCATTCAACACAAGGCAGAACTTTCATCTCAACATAACCGGACGATGAAACTCATTTATTTTCTGGGAAAAGGCAGATTCTCAAATTTGAACGAAACCACCTGCTCCTCGGGTTGATCGATCACCTCCACAAGTAAGACCTCATCACCATGAATTGGAAGAGATTTCAATCCCGCGAAAACATGCCACCAACGCCCATTCTCGAATCGATTCGACGTGGTTATTTCATGCGGAGTACGGACTTTCCCCTCTCGTTCAAAATAACGAACTTTCATCTCTTTAACATACTGCATAGAGTCTACTGAGAATAAATAATCAGGGTAATCTTCATAGTCCTTCATTCCAGGTTTAATTTCCTTCCTTAACCCTAGCTTTCTTATCAATGGGGAAGCGTCATTCGATGATTTAGAATCAAACAGACCCGGTATTTCATGCACCACTCGTCTGCCACCAATCAGGCAGGTGATTTCTCCTTCCATAGAAACGATCCGTGATGACTGAAATCGTTGATTCGTAAACAGAAGAGCCAGATTATTTTCGTCGGGCTCCACCTTGCCACTATGTCGCAGAATTTTGCAAATATTCAGCGACTCTCCATTCACTTTATCAGTTGAATCGATCACTACCTGACCTTGATCGACCATGACATTGTGAATTTTGATCTTTCCCATTCCACTGAGCCGGTTGAGCCTCTCTCCTTTAGCACGAAAGACAACTCCATGCGGAACATACTGATTTCCCGTATCTCCGTCATCAATTCGATAGACACACCTCATTGCCGAAGCATTCAATGTGATACCAGGCTCTAATCCCCGAGCTTCGACAGCCGGCTGAAATGGCGCACCTTGTGTGAAAAAATTCGATTCTCTGGCTTCACTCAATTTCATTCCCGGAGCGAAATTCTTAGGCCCGCCCATAGCAATGAGCAGCATGACACTCGAAGGAAGCTGCACCAACCTCTCTTCATCCGTTGCTGGAATGCTGGTCGTGAGTCTGAGCGAGCCCGGTTGTTCTTCAGTTTTCAGATTCTCAATGAGATGCTTACTGATCGTGTCAAGATCTTCGGAAACATTCGAGATATTTGGCCGAAGAAATGTCTGAATGTATTTAATCTGATTATTAATCAAGGTATTTAGTTTTGGAAGTTCATCAGTGCTCTTCGACAGAACTTGAAAGGCGATTGAAAGATCTTCACCAACCTTGACCGAAAATTGGGCAGCACTCAGATCATAAGGCCACTCCCCTTGAGCAACCTGGCTTGTGCTCTCTACCTGCCCAGGCATTGAAGAGGCTTTTGATGGATCAATCATGGCCACGAGGAGGTGGGCGTCCCGATCGAGTGTCGCCCACATGGGATGGGGTTTGATCGACTCACCCTCGGCAATGGCCCGCTGAATAGTTTCGACAGAACCAGCTAACAGAACATCTGGCTGACTTAAATAGAATGCGCGTGCGTCTGATCGATCGCCATTGGGTTCATAGTAGAGATAGTCGCGATCAGCATGTTTTCTAATCTCTCCCTTCCCATCGATGGACCGGAGATCGTCATAGCTGACAGGTCTATTGAGATGAAGGACACCCAGAGTGCTCTTCGTCCACTCCTGAGTTGACGATCCAATGGCTTGAGCAATCCTTGGAAGAAGCACTTCAATCGAATCTTCCGGCAGTGGTGCAGCCTTTTCTATAGCTACCGAAATCATTTTCAATCCAATGGTGATACTCTTTATATCTTTCTGAGTGAGTGAACTCTTTCCGAAAGGTAGATCCGGGCTGACTCCAAACTTGCTACCCAGAGAAACAACCATCGGCGATTTATTGATCTCAGACGAATTCACATGAATCAGCAGATCGATATCGCGATCAAACCACCCCATTCCAGGAAGAAATTTTTCAACGGTCGCTTTCTCATTGTCGGCCGTTTGTGCCACTGATTCGTTACTGGGGAGTTTCTCCGCACTGATCGAAGTCGCTGTCGATGCGTCCCCTTGTGGCGAAGCAGATTCCGGCGCTGCAACCACCGGCGTGACTTCTCTGCTCGATGAGCCTCGGAAGTACATGGCGGTCACTGCGGTCCCCGCAATGAGAACCAGTAAACCCACACCAGCGACCAAAGCGACCACTGGCGACTTTTGGGATAAGGGCTGGCGACGAGTCTTCGCTGTCGAGCCATTCCCATGAACTTTTGAGGTTGATTTTTTATGCGGTAACTTCGCTGGTGGAGCGATCGGTTCATCAAAGTCCGAACCAAAGCCCCCCTCTTCCTCCGGAAACAACTTGGCTACGAATATCGAACCACACTTGGCACATTTGACTTTCTTGCCAATTTTTTCCGATGAAGCCAATTTGAAAGTTGAATCGCAGTCAGGGCACGAAATCCGCAGTGACGCCATGCTGTGCTCCGCTAAAGCCAATCGCCTGTTATGTAGGTCTTGAGCTTATACGTAGCACAGTAAAATGAACAGTACTGCCGGATCCGAATTTTATGAGAATATCACCCGAGGACACAGAGAAAGAAGCCTCCTAACCTGGCCCCATTCCCAGATCGTAGGCCTTCAGATTCTGGCGATAGACAGCGAGTGCCGCATGCAGCGTCGAGCGGTCGATCTTCCACTGGGGATTGCCATCCGTGAATCGATTGCAGTGCTCGACCAGCAGTTGATGCAGAAACTTGAACAGGTGCCGGGGCACGCGCATTTGCGACAATGTGCTGACAAGTTCTGCTTCCGTCACGCTGCTGTCGAACCAGTCGAGCAGCTTGGGTGGATTGGTACTACCATTTGTACAGGCCTTAATCCGATCGTTGGCGAGGTCGTACAGCGATTCCCCCGTCCACTCCAATGACCGGATCATATTCTGCTTATCGAGCCGCGAACGCTCGTAGAACTCGGGGTTTTCCCGGCTGAGAAAATGGCTGATCTCGACAGGCAACAGCAGCTTGAAACCCAGTCCCGAATGCTTGAGAAACTTGTTATCGAACATCGGCCACATGAGATCACGCATGCGTTCGGCATTGCCGTTGATCAGATGCGGCTCATCGACACGATCCACAATCACCACCATCCCGGTGAAGCCCAACGTTCTCAGCACGCTTTGTAATTTCGAGAGGAATTCATAGCGGTCATCGCTGCGATCTTTGGCGGGGACAGGCTGTGCCACGAGGTCTTTCGATTCAAAACCCGCCAGCACCTGCTTGAGTGCAATCAGAGGATCATTCAGCACGCGCACCTGCCGGCAAACACGCCAGGCCAGCCACAACAACTTTGTCTGCTTGATCAGCCAAGGGCCCCACGCCACCAGCAGCACCAGCCACGGCCAGGGCCTGCCCAACTGATTCAGCGAACCGTTCTGTGCCAGCACTCCAAAGAGCACCAGCGTGGCCAGTGCTCCCAGCCCCAGTTCCCACCAGCTTACAAAGTTGGCGAACCTCAATTTGCGACGCAATGCATTCCAGCGCGTGGCGGGATGTGTACTGCGCGCTTTATCGAAAAAGGCAGCCAAGAGCAGCAGATCCCGCTTCTGTGAACGCGAAAGGCTGGCCAGTCGATCCGCATGAATCTCAAAAGCGCCAGGCTTGGACGTATGGCTCTCTTCCAGCACATCATCCACGAGCCGAGTGGTTGCTAACGACAGGATCGCATCCATGTGATCCCATAGCTTCCACTGACTCAAAGCCCGCTCGGGGCGGGAAGAGTGCGGCGCCACATGCTGGCGGAAGTTGTCCAGAAACGGATTGAAGTCGTCGTACTCGAC
>JAIXUU010000308.1 GCA_027483405.1 Planctomyces sp.
AATCGACAAAACCTGTGCGGATCGGACAGGCCCGCGACAGCATGATCAGTACGGGTTGCATCATCTCCGGCGGTTCCGTCACACGATCTGTCCTCTCGCCTCGAGTGCGTGTGAATAGTTACGCGACTGTGGAAGATTCAATTCTCTTCGAAGGCGTCGAAGTGGGAAGACATTGCCGGATTCGAAAGGCGATCATCGACAAGGGAGTCAAAATCCCTGAGGGAGTCGAGATTGGCTTCGACCCTGCTGCTGATCGAGAACGAGGATTTACCGTGACAGAGTCCGGTGTCTGTGTTCTGGGAATGGGGTACGACTCACTACTCGTCCAGGACTGGTCGATCGACTGACTTAAGGTCATCGTTCGTGCATTTCAACGATTTCGACCTGCGATCACTGGCCCGAAAGCAATCAATACGCCGCGTGATCAAATTACGTCCACATAGAAAACCCTGAACCTGGAAGTTCATCCCCATGGTCGATTGTATGCCGCCCTGTGGGTTGCTGAGAATTGGAACGGTTCACTCGCAAGTGATTTGGCTGAGGAATTCCGCCAGCATTGGCAGCTGCCAGCTTTTCACCCAGAAGTTGCCAGGTTTCCTGATGAATCATCAGAATTCGTAATCCATTGGCCGCATGGTCCGGGCTCCGCTCGACATCGGCCATCACCAATTGCTTATAGCAGAAGGCAAACAAAGCCTGCTGCCTCGATGCCAGATCCGGAGCAGCTTCCTCGCGGACACCATTCATTAACTCAGCCACGCAAGCTCTCGCTTTGGCCAGAGCCTCCAGCACGTCATCAAAGTCAGCGGTATTCCACTGTTCAACAGCAAAACGAGCATTCCGGACGGCAGCATCCACCACCATCTTGTGCAACTGGTACGGGGAAGCTGTCTCGATACTGGCCAGAAAGTATTCGTTCGGAGAGGTCACGAGAGATTCCTGAAGACGAAAACTGACAACAGCAGAGCATCCAGAGAGCTGGTTACTTCATAAAGTGCACCAACATTCTGACTGACACGACAACAACGAAAATCGCATCGACAATGAGCCTTAACTCACGTTGAAATTTTCTGTGGCCTGCATCCCTCTGCCATGATCGGCATAGCTTCTACGAACGGAATATTGACTTGATTGACCGACAGACCATTAATTGCGCAATTCATTCACAAGCATCTCAAAAGATGCAGGAAAACCCGCCATTTTCGATTCATCAACTGGACTTACTGTTGTTGAATTGCGTCAGGAAGGATGTCAAAGCGTTCCCCTGGCTTTGCAGAGAATTGATTACCGTCTCAAGCTGAGAAAATTGCAACGTCAATCGTGTCCGGCGAAGAGCCAGGCGATCATCGATTCGCTTGACTTGACCCGTGATGCTCGTGGCGGTTGCTTCCAACGATTTCGAAGTCGTGGTCAGCGAGCCATCGATGGAATCTGTCATCGATTTGGCCAGATTGTCCAGTTGTTTGCCAACACCTGTTGCATCAGTGGTAAAGAAGGCAGCCACACTTTCGGGCGATGCAGCCAGTGCGTCATTCAGCTTGGCCGTATCAATCTGCAATTGCCCGCCCGTCGTGACAGTCACACCCAGATCACCCAAAGATCGAATATCTCCCGTCGCTCCGGAGTTTCGATAATTGACGATACTGCTCAAACTTTCCTGCACACGCAGTGCAGAGGCTTCACCTTGCAAAATGGCCCGCGTGTTGGTGGCCGTATTGAAGGCTGTTAGCGTGCTGATTGTCGAAAGCACCGTGTTATACGAGGTGACAAAATCGCTCACAATCTGGCTCGTGGCGGCATTATTTCGCGAGATGGTGACGTTCGTCGGGTTGGCCCCTACCGCCTTGATCGAGACATCCACAGCAGTAGCCACGTTGTTAAAGCTGTTGATGGGTGAGGTCAAAAAGTAGGCACTGGCAGCCGAATTCCCCACGCGTAGAACGGCATCACTCCCATTGGCGGGATCCGTGACTCCCAGCACGTTATTGGAATCTTCGATCAAGAAACTGCCTCGAGAACCACTGGCGGTGGCACTGAACGAGATTTTGACAGGACTGACCAGTGAACCCGTATTGATTGCAGTCGCCCGTACTCGCCCTCCCAAAGCGTTCAGCTTCGAAATCACATTGTTCACAGTGTCCGTGGCTGCGACATCAATCGTGAGTACGCGTCGTCCATCAATCGCCTGTTTCCCATCACTGCCAACCACTCCACTCCCCAGCAGATTGAGTTCTGTCGCGGTTTTTCCTGAGATCTCCGCTACGGAAAAGGTGCCACTTCCCGCAGCCTGATCAACAAGTTCAATCCCGTCGCCAGATCGACTGAGTTGGGCTGTCACTTGCCCGCCAGTGGCCTGATTGATGGCCGAGAGCACATCACCCACAGTTTTGGTGGTGGAACTGACTGTTACGATAAACTGACTTCCCGACGAATCGGTGATCCGAAATGATCCCGTCGGGACCGAGACTCCTGCCGTCGAATATGTGGAAAGGCCCGTCGCTTCGTTGATGCTTCTCAGCTTCAAAGAACCTGAAGCGATGGATGTCGTCGTCGTCGAACCGGCGATTTTAAGATCAGCAGCTGTCGTTCCTCCCCCGACATCGGTCACAATCAGGGGCGAAGCCGAACTACCCGAATTGTCCTCAAGACGGATACCTGTTCCGGAACTATCGACATTTGCTGTAACCGCTAATCGATTCCCGCCACTGTCCGTTGCACTGTTAATCGCCAGCAGCACGTCCTCCAATGTCTCTGCCGACGACAGATTAATCTGTGCGGTTTTTCCTGTGCGATCGGTGACTTCAATGGTGCCTTGGGTCGTGACCCCTGTGCCACCATTCAAATTTTTCAGCAGCACAGTCCCCAGGCCGGCTGCCAGACGGCTTCCCGTCAATGTCCCTCCGGCAGGTGTGGTTTTTAATCCCAGCACATCCTTCGCATTCGACGAATTCAAATTCGCAACAACCAGTGTCCCTGCGCCCGTCGTTTGATCAGCGAGAACAAGTCGACCATTCACCAGCGAAGCAGAGATCTTTCCCGCATTATCCGCATCATCATTGATCCGAGTCAGTACATCACCAATCGTTAATGCACCATCGAGATTGACATCGACCTGGGATCCATTGGCTGTCGTGAACCTCAGGTCATCAACACTGGCTTGCTGATAAAGGCCATTTCCGTCGTTAATCGTGCTCAGCAGAAAGTTTTCCGTCACTTCCAACAGATCATTACCGGTTAATGTCGAACCGCTGACTGTCGTCGCAATCCCCAACTGGCTGGCCGTTTTTCCGCCTGAGATATCGGCAATGGTCAGTGAACCTGAGCCTCCCGAGAGATCGGTGATGACCAGCCGATCCTGTTGAATCTTGGCGCTGATATTGATGCCACTGGCTTCATTCAGAGCACTGACGACATCTTCAATCGAAACAGCTTTCGATAGATCGACGGTCGCAGTGGTTCCGGTCCGGTCGGTAATACGGATGTTCCCTCTCTGAACTCCACTCCCTCCATTGAGCAGTTCCAACCGTGTGGTCGAGTTCAATCGCGCAGGATTCGAAATTTTAATCTGACCGGCTTTGCCGACAGTTTGTGTGTCGGCATTTGCAAAACCTCGGGAAGTCGTCTGGGCAAAACTGGCCTCTCGAATGGCCTGAAACTGATAACTTCCCACCTGTGCGCCAGATCTGGTAGTCACTGCCAGCTGATTCGGGTCACCGACCGCCACGCTCGTCGTGCGAAAGGTCGATGCGGAAGCCAGCTTACTGGTGGCTGTCTGAAGATTCAGAATCGTCGCCGAAAGCTGCGTAAACGCCGCCTGCTTAGACTGAACATTCTTCAGTCTCGATTCCAGTCGAGCCGCGGGGGCACGTTCGGCATTGATGATCGCATCTGTCAATGCGGAATAATCAATACCACTGATCAGTCCGGTTCCAGTGGAAATGCCAGTCATGACAGAATCACCACGTGACTGAAAACTGATCAGAACCTGAGACTCGAAATTCCGGCTCGTCATCAACCCGTCGAATGAACATCAGGCCCTATCAAAGCCACTTTGTATCAGTCTTAACGAGGATTCCGCAGGAGTCTCTTCTCGATTGATCGGACAGGTCATCCATTTCTCATCATGGAAAGTCCACCGTTCCTGTCCTTAATAGCACACGGCTCACTTCAGTTTAACGATTATGACTGAGATGCCGATTACCAGCCGTTTGACAGGAGGCCTGACCAGCCGAATTCCAGAACCTGCTTCGCCGAGAATGTTGCGCCATCGCGTCGGCGGTAACGGCGCTCAGATGTCAGGAAAATCAGACCGACAAGAAAAATATGCACAATTGACCAGAACAAAGTCTACGGCGGGACTGGAAATCAACATCAAAACGGCCTGTACAAAAGAGTTCTCTCTTGACGATTTCATCCTCACATGGTTTTAATAAGCAGTGGTTGAACTGTTGTCAGAAGTACCGGCTGGGGTCTGCCGCAAGGCGGATTCGGGAAACTGACGGCAACATTCTGTCTGACATCCACGAGCAATTGTGTGTTGTCGGGCAGATTTATGGTGTGTTTGGCAATTCTGACGGTGGGGACCGAAGGAATGGCCAGCTTTCTGATTTGCTACAAAGTGGCCAGTGTCATTGAGTTTTTGGCGAAAATTGGTCGATAAACCAATGCCCGAACTCCCTGACAAAGGCTTGTACTTCATTTTGCAACTGGATTTGCAAGATGTTGGACATGTGGCATTTCGAAGTGCCGGAAGGTTTTTTCTGTCTTTGATGGACAAGACTCACGGCGAATCGAGCTGCAGTGGAACAGCCGCTCGATCCTGAGGGCTGCTACGATGGCAGGCAATAACTTACAATCAGATGCTGTCCCACGCATTGTGGTGACCGGGGTGGGTATTGTCTCGCCCATTGGCATTGGTAAAGAGGCGTTCTGGGACAGCCTCAGCCAGGGAGTATCCGGAATCCAGGCAGATTCCAATATCTCTGGTCATCCGTTGGGGGCAAAGGTCAATGAGTTTGACCCTGTCGCTCATATCTACCAGAAGAAGTTTATTCGCGTCATGCCGCGAGAAGTGCAACTGGGTGTGGCTGCCGCCTCAATGGCGATGAAAGATGCCGGCCTGGAACGAGGCGATCTTGATCCTTACCGCATTGGCGTCGAGTTTGGCGCCAGTCATATCTCGACCTCAGCGGAAGATCTGCTCGATGCTGCCCGCGGCCTGAAAACCGTTGTCGATCCCGAACGATTCGCCAGTCAATTTGGCTCTGCGAACATGGATCAGATTGGCCCGCTGTGGCTGATCAAGCAACTCCCCAACATGCCTGCCTGCCATGTCGCGATGGAGCACGATGCCCGCGGCCCTAATAACACAATTACCAGCTCGGAATCTTCAGCAATCCTGGCACTTGCCGAAGCCGTTCGAACTATCGAACGTGGTGCCGCAGATGTCATGATCGTGGGTGCGTGCAGTTCGCATTTTGACCCAGTCGAATGGACACGAGTTACCACTTACGAGCAGTTAAGCCAGGAATCCGATCCTGATCGTGCCTGCCGCCCATTTGATTTAAATCGATCGGGAACGGTCATGGGTGAAGGAGCAGGGGCGTTTATTATCGAACGATATGAACACGCCATGGCTCGTGGTGCAACCATCTATGGGGAAGTGCTGGGAGTTGGAGCAGGTTGTGATGGAGCCGGTTTAGAAAATCGCCGCCAGGGGACAGGTCTGGTGCGAGCGATCGAGCATGCTTTGCGCCGCAGTCAGCTAACTCCGCAGCATCTGGGCCATATCAACGCTCACGGCAAAGGGACCATCATTGATGACCTGACAGAAGCCAGGGCCTACCACAGGGTCCTTGGTTCTGTCGCGGAGACGATCCCCGTCACGGCACTAAAGAGTTACTTTGGACACTTCGATGCCGGTGCTGGTGCTGTCGAACTCGTAGGCAGCATTCTCGCGTTACGTCATCGGCTGATTCCCCATACGCTCAATTACCGCACTCCCGATCCTGAGTGCCGACTCAAAATTGTGCGCGGCGAGCCACGACGTATGACGAGTGATATCGCCCTGAGTGTCAATCGCACGCGAATGGGTCAAAGTGCTGCTGCCGTCATTCGTGCGATTTAGTGCCCAAGTGTGAAAAGCGGCTGTACCTGAACAGCAAACTTAAGAAACATCGCAAAAATAGGGCTGCTACAACTTTTGGCTGTAGCAGCCTTTCTTGTTGAGCACGACATCTGCCTACATCTTCCGGGCACCGGCTTTACCGCTTTCCACGGCAAAGCTCGCACGCGTCACCAGTGGTGCACCGGGCTTGTCGACGTACTCGACGACCTGATAGTTCGACGTCCAGCTCTTGGGAGTGATCTCACAACTGACATACCCGCGCTCGGCATTGTAGAACTTCACGAAGGGGTTCTCATCCTGCACTGTTTGGGCATATTTCAGATTCTGTGATCCATTCCCACCAGAACTGATCGATGTCACGACAAACTCAGTGGCTACAGGCTGGGCCTTATCATCCTGACCTGGCGCCAGGTTGTTCACCCAGTTGCTGTGAATATCACCTGTCAGAACAATAGGATTGGAGATCTTTTCGCGATCAAAGAAACCAAGAATTCTCTGTCGCTCAACTTCATAACCTGGCCATTGATCCATGCTATAAGCCACCTCTTCCCCGGCTTTGCGATCAACATGCCCCATCATGACCTGCTGAGCCAGCACATTCCAGATGGACGACGAGGCCTTGAGCCGCTGGGCCAACCACTTCTCCTGAGCAGGCCCAAGCATTGTTTGCGAAGGCGAGAGCGATTCCGGGCAGGGGGGTTTGTTTCCATCGCCACAGGGTTGATCCGAACGGTACTGCCTCGTATCCAGCACAGAAAAATCTGCCAATCGGCCAAATGTGGCTGGACGATAGAGCGCCATATGCGGCCCCTCAGGCAGGCAGGCGCGAGGCAATGGCATATGCTCGTAATAAGCCCGATAGCTGTTCGCTCTCCGGTCGAGAAACTTGGCAGGATCGACATCTTTCTGCTCGGAAATGTATCCCGCGCAATTGTTATCGAATTCATGATCATCCCAGGTCACAATCCATGGGCAAAGTGCGTGAGCTGCCTGAAGAAATTCATCGCTTTTGTACTGCGCATGCCGCTGTCGATAGTCTTCGATCGATTCGATTTCATTACCTCGATGCTTTCGCACCAGGCGATCTTTCCCCTTGTACTCATAAATGTAATCCCCCAGATGGAAGATCAGATCGAGATCTTCTTTGGACATGTGGTCATACGCAGTGAAGAGACCCTGCTCAAAGTGCTGGCAGGATGCAAACGCCATTCGCAACCGGTTGCTGAGAGCCTCGGGCCTGGGCATGGTTCGAAAACGGCCTGTGCGACTGGCACCACCAGAGGCAAGGAAGCGATAGAAGTACCATCGATCAGGATCTAACCCGCTCACTTCGACATGTACCGAATGTGCCATATCGGGAGTGGCAACGGCAGTTCCCTTCTGCACGATCTTCGAGAACTTCTCGTCGTGAGAGACTTCCCATTGGACAGGAATCGCCACAGGTTCAACGGGCTCATCACTCAGAGGATCGGGAAGAATGCGTGTCCAGAGCACAGCACCAGTCGGTTGAGGATCACCAGAAGCCACACCCAGTCCAAACGGATTCGGCCCCAGCCGATAATTGCGATTGAGAACAGCCCCTTCTGTCCATGTCGATAATGTCGGCCACAGAACTGCACCAAATCCAGCAGCCATGATCTGTCGCCGAGACCACTTCAACGGGATCTGACCCTGACGAATTTCTCGCGATAAGGACTGCGGGGGGTTATCGGTTGGCACGGGATCAACTCCTTGTTGTTACTTCTGGATATGATGCATCGTCACATGAGCGTCCTGGCTCAGACGAAATCCTCACTCTTATTCGAATCAAAAATTATCAATAAACGGTGAAGTTTTAACTGGGAATCAATTTTTTATCGTAAACTGCTTATTCGGAGAAAAACTTCCGACAGTTCATTTGGTCAATCACCACGAGAGACAAGACCGCAGTTTGATGAACGCTTGCCACCATGATGTCTTAAATCATTTCTGATCTGGCTCGACTTACGCAGTTGATAACAAACCGGAAGGCTTTGTGATTGGGAGCAAGCACAAAAAGCGTTACTCTGAATTTGAAGCCAGAGAATCGAGGCATAGTCAATCGTCTACTCTTTGCAGATCTGAAAGCGTTATGGAGCTGAACCAAATCATCGAGTGGGCCGGGAACTCCATCTACGCCTTTCAGGCATTGGGAGCATTAGTCGGTGGGACATTGTGTGTGATTCTGTTTCGCCAACTGGCGACCAAACGTTTTCGCACACACAAAGAGGCGGAAGAGTTTCGCGAAGAATGCTCTCAATGGATTCGCGACCGCAATTGGGAAGCCTTGATAGCCCGTTGCGATGCACCGCCCTGGTGGACGAAAGTTTTGCCTCAACTGTTGGGCCTGGCTGCCAGCCGGACAGACATCCCTCCCGCCGAGATCCGAAATTTTGCACTCGATCAGTTCGAGCGGGAAGTTCAGGCGGAACTTGAGCACAAAGTCATGTGGGTCAACACCGTCATCAAATCAGAACCCATGCTGGGCCTGTTAGGGACGGTTGCGGGGATGATTGCAGCTTTCGGAAAAATTGCTTCCATGCAAAAATCCGGAACCGATCCTTCCATGCTGGCCAACGATATCAGCCTGGCGCTCATCACCACCGCTGTTGGACTGGTGATTGCATTACCACTCATGACTGCGATTTCTGCCATCCTGATCCGTGTTCGCAAATTGCAGTTCGAAGTCGATCAGATCCTTACTCCACTCCTTGATCAGCTTGCAGAGGCCCGGTTTGCTGAAACCCAGCAAAAAGTACGTCTATCATCCAGCGAACGGCAGGTGGAACGTACCCGATGAATCGGCCAACTCAACACGAACATTCCCCTTCGAACAAATTGGAAAGCGCAACGGGCAAATTGTTCGATGCCCAGCCACCAGCCCGGGCTGAACGAGTTCGTCGAAAGTCAAACAACGCGGCTCTCAACAGCGTCGATCTCGACATCACTCCCATGATCGATTGTGTCTTTCTGCTGCTGATTTTCTTTATGGTCTCGTCCACGATGCAGGGAACACCGGATCTTGATGTTCCCTTCGCGATTCATACCCAAGGTGTCGACAGCCGACAGTCGACCGTATTGATTCTCAGGCCAGGCAGAAACCCGGGTGATCGCGCACTGATTACTCTTGAAGATTCCGGCCAGCCAATCTCTTTTGCAGAAATTGGTCAACGGGTGACAGAGGCTGTGCGAAACGGCCAGCGAAATGTCGTCGTCAAGGCCGAGGGGGACGTGGCCCACGGCGATGTCCGGGATGCCATGCAGGCTGCAGCAAAAGTCCAGGGCACCAGCGTGTTCGCCGGTGTACGGGAGAAGTAGCTCATGCCCATACGCTTCCGCTGTAATGCCTGTGGGCATCGGTTATCAATCACCTCCAGTAAACAGGGGCAAACGACCACCTGTCCGATCTGCCAGAGTGAGACCACCATCCCCTTCGAAGTCGATGATCTTAAGAATCATACTCACGAGGATATCGAAAAAAATCCGCCTCAAGCAGTCGATACTGAACCCTCCGCAGAACCTCCGGAAACTGCACAGCGTCTTCCCATGGCTGCTAAACCTCGATCGATCAAAAGGATTCCCATCGATCTAGAGGAGATGGATCTTACGCCTATGGTCGATGTCACCTTTCTGCTGCTCATTTTCTTCATGATCACGGCCTCCTTCAGCCTGCAGAAGACAATTCCATTCCCCACGCCTGACCCACAAAAATCGGGTGGCAAAGCCTCTTTGCAATCCCTCGATGATCTGCTCAACCAATCGATTCTTGTGGAAGTCAGTCGAGATGGAAAAATCACGATTGATCGTCGACCGATTGAGACGGACTCTCGAGTACTCGAAGATGAGTTCCGCCTGCAGATGACTCGTGACAATAAACAGGAACTGGTTCTGACTGCGGACCCTGCGGCTAAGCACCGCCTGGTGATCACAATCCTCGATGCTGCCAATGCGGCGGGATTGCAGAAAATTCGGATCGTCACAGCCGGCAGTCAAGTACCACTCAAAGTCACTCGAATTTCACCGGCTACGAATCCCACCCGGACGCTCACTCAGACCATGACGGAGGGAGTGTGATGCCGGAGCTTGTTGTCGTCTGCCCGGGAACTGCCAATCGTGTTTTGGAACTCACCAAAACTCACCCTGTCATGATTGGCTCGCTGGAATTCAATGAAATTGTGGTACCTGGAGACAACATTCCAGCGGTTGTCTGCCGGGTCAGCTGGAATGGCTCGGCATTCGAAGTCACTGTCGCCGGTGCTCCTTCTGTGAGTGTTAATGGAGCCGATGTCGCTCGGTCGGAACTCTCTGCCGGAGATGTGATCTCGATTGGCAAAGTGGCCATTCGGTATCAGGATTTGCAGCAGCAGGGGATGGAAAAATCAGTGCCCGCTCCAGAGGCTCAAACACTTTCCAGAAGAACTCCTCGGAAAGGGCAGCCTGAACAACCAGTCGTCATTATTGAAGAAGAATCTTCGACCAGCCTGAGCGATCTTCCGGCACTTCCCACACGAGATAACGCCGTCGCCAGTCGACTGGCAGCACGCGAGTCTGCCGGATCGCCCGGAGGCAGTTTTTCTGAAAAACCTGATCATCGTCAAAGAGGGCTCAATAAGGCCCTCGCACATGCTCGTCCGGGAGAAGAGGACCTTGTCAGATCGCCGTTCGTTCTGGGAATGGCCATCTCTGTCGGGCTACTTATCGTGGCAGGACTGGTCACGACTTTCCTGATTCAACAAAGATCTCTCGAGCGGGAATTCGGCCTCGCAGAACTCGATTTCAAAGAAGGTCGTTTCTCTCAGGCTTACGAAGGATTCCAGAAGTTCTCCACAAGTCACCCCCGGGCCAAACGCTCGAAAGAAGCCAGACGCTACGCCTGGAAAGCTGCCATTGAACGCGAACTCCTCGGAGTCACTCCTGACTTTACTCAGGCCATGTCCCATTTGCAGAAATGGATTGTCGATGACCGCGATGCAGAAGATTTCAGCTCGATCAGACCAGATTTACTTCGTGCAGCCGAAAGAATTGCAAATGGTAGCGCCATAGCCTCGGCCGCCAATGCCAGTGCCGAACTTCTGAACATTTCCGATGAAGCCACCCGACTGATCGAACGCTACAACGACGACCGGACATCTCTGACGGCTTCACTCGAACGCCTGGAACAGTTGCGAAAAGCTGCCAATCTCGCTCTGGTTCGAAAAAACCGCCTTGATACCGCCACCAGTGAGATCCAGTCCGCCTTAAAGGCAGATCAGGCTTTGAAAGCACTCGCCATTCATCGGCAACTGATGGATCATCACCCGGATCTCAAGAAAAACCCGGAGTTGAACGAACTCCTTGCAGAAGCCATTCGACTCGAAACAAAACAGGTCGTTGAACGTCCCGCCGAGTCACTTCCTCAACCTGACAAACCGCATGAAGCTGTCAGCGTCATGCCCTACTTCCGGCAGCGCAGCCGCAGCGAAGATCCCACCAGCAGTCTGATACTCCCACTGCGATTGCAGGATTCATTAGTCGCTATTCAACCCGAAACCGGCAAACTTCTGTGGCAGTATCCTCTCGGAAAATCCAATACCTCTTTTGCCATCCCCTTAGCAGGGAGTACTGAGCGCTGGCTGGCATGGAGTGAGCGTGACCAGGGCCTGATCTTATTTGACTCAGAAAATGGGAGGCCTTTATGGCTCTGCCCGACGGGTCAACTCGCTCCGGGGATTCCGGCCCAAGCGGAGAACTCGCTTTTCGTGAGCCTAGCCTCAGGAGAGGTCTGGCGGCTCGATAAGGAAACGGGACGCGTTACTGCCGCCTTAAAGTTTCCGCAGAGACTCGTGACACAACCCGTATTGTTACGAGACGCGACTCATCTCGTCGCGGGCGGGGAACAGTCACTTCTCTACACCTTCAGCCGCAATCCTCTTCAGATCGTGGGAGCAACATACTTAGGTCATGACAAACACACGTTGACAGTCCCTCAACTGGCAACGGGAAATTTACTCCTCGTGGGAGAGAATGACCAACTCGACTCAGCCAGATTGCACGTACTGTCCACCGGGCAACCCCTACAGCCCCTGGCAATCAGGCAAACTTTGGAATTGCCCGGTCTGCTCATGGGAGCTGGGAAAATTCGTGGATCAACGCTTGTATTGCCCCTCGTCGGCGAACGACTGGCCCTCTTTAACGTCTCCGATCAACACGGGATGACTCCGCTGACTGAAGTGGATGGTTATCCTTTACAATCGAACTATAACGGGCCGATTGAACTCTGGTTCTCACCACAAGATGAAATCTGGATGTACGGTTCCCGG
>JAIXUU010000109.1 GCA_027483405.1 Planctomyces sp.
AGTTTACGCTATCGAGGAGGCGCTTCATCTCAGCCGTTCCTTCCTCATCCCCCATGAATGGCCCAACCTTGCGGCGGTTCAGCCGACCAAGGAAGGCCTCGGAGAATCCACTTTCCGCCATTGACACGTTAAAAGTCAGTTGGAACTGTTCACTCGCGGCCAACGAATGCTGCCTCAAGAAGCTCTGAACCGCGCCGTAGTAGGTTTCGTAGTAGATCCGCAGCTTTTGCTTCTCACGAAAAATTTCGAGTAACTTTCTGTTCCGCTGCTTCCGCAATGTGTTCAGATAAATAGGCAGACAATCCAGATCGCTCAGCTGCTTTTGCAGAGATGCTATTGATCCCAATACCTCTTCAGTCCCGATTATCCTCGCCTTACCCGCTTCCCATTCCTTCAAGGCTTGTAGGTATGCTTGGTAGACTCGTTGGGGCCCGCTGAGTTGCGCTTGGAGCGACTCAATCGCCACAACCACCGACTTGCGCCTATTCTCCGGCCCGCCTGCTGTTTCGGCAGAAAGCTTCACCGCGATGCCCGAACGTTCAGCGCCGAGAGACTTCAGCAGAGCTTCAATGGGACCAGGATTGATCTTGAGGGGAACAATATCACCGGCATTAAGGGTCAGTTCGTCGAAATCTGGCTTTGCCTCCACGAGGAACTCTTCAACATGACGTTCGAGATTCTTGATCTTTCCGAGCAGCTTTTCCGCTGTCGAATACCTTTTTGCTGCCGCTGCATCGCTAGCTCGAAGCGTAGCCAGTTCGACTTCCAACGCTTTAAGTTCGGCTTGTTTCCTTTCAAGTTCCTCCGTCGCTACTTTGGATTGCTGCTGGGCAGTCGGGTCAGCTTCCGGTTTTTGAACTTCTTGCGGGCACGTTGCAATATGCGCATGGAGTTCGCGATTCTTTTCCGCAAGTTGCGATTCAATCGTCTTTCGATACTGCGGCAACAATCGTTCCTCGGTAGTGACGATGAGAGAATTGCACTCTTTAAGTTTGCTAACGAACTGAGCGATTGCTTGATTTGTCTCCTCGCTTCTGTGGTTGAGCAATTCATCCAACGTTCCAAAGCCAAGGCGCTCCACTTCTGGAACGTGGGAGAATATTACTTGTTGAAGTTCATTGTAGAAACGCCCTCCCTTTCCGGCCCCGATCTCATTGCAGATGTCCTCAAGGTAGCTTTGCGGAATATATTTAACCTTCTCGACAGAATCGGGGCTGGGGTTCACGTCGAGACTTGAAACGGAATCGATGGTTCCATCCGCCCAGGACAACGATGCTTGAAACTGGCGTGCCTTATTGTTTTTAGGTCGGCGAAACTTTTCTGGGGTCAGAAAGCTAAATGAATCAAACCGCGGTGTATTTCCTAGCAGGCCAATGATATCCGATAGGGCACTCTTGCCGCTTCCTTTGTTGCCGATGACGGCTACCAATTCGTTGTTCAGGGGAATTAAGGAATCGAACCATTTTTCTGCCGTCGTTGCAATGAGGGTCTTCTTTACCACTACAGCTTGCGCAACACGCGTGGCACGACGGGCTGCCCGCGTCAGGCTTGGGGGAACCTCTCCCACAAACACTCGGTCGTCGGGTTCGTTAAGAATCTGGCGAAGGCCGTAAAAAGTGGGGTCCGCTTTGATCCAAGTGTGGCGGTCATCGTCCGGAGCGAACATTTCGGTAAACGTGTGGGAGTCCGAACTATGAATGCACGGCTTGAGGGTTTTGAACTCAGCTTTGAACGCTTCCGGGGATGGATGTCTCTTTCCAAGGGCAAAACTCCGAGTGCCCTCACTTGCCGACAATAGTAAATGGGATTTCTGAATAAGTAACTTCCGGGCCAAGTGCCCTTGTCCGTTCCAACTGCATTTGGACAGATCTTCATCGCATGGCAGGCAAAGCAAGTAGCGTTCTTTGAAAATCGAAGGCTTGCTCTCCAGAATCTCACTGACTTCGGAATGGTCTACAACTGCATTCATCATCCCAACGAACAGATCGGGGTATTGTTGAAACTTCTGGTGCTGCTCTTTCAGTCGCTTTCCCAACTCAGTAAGATTTTTGGTTGTTAACGCCCAGCGTTCGTCTTTGCTGTCGGGATTTGCCTCCGCAGTAAATTTCACCTCCCGGAGGAAATGCTCTTCAATGTTCTCGGGGCAGACGGTATCAGAGAACAATACGTGAAAGTTTACACGACTATCGGCCCCTTTGGGGTCGCGGACGATTATGGAAGTGCGCAACTCGATATTCGGAAGAAACAGAATACCGGCGGCCTTTGGGGCCAGTTCCTCGCCAACCAGCGCCTTCAATTTGAGTTCGTCGCCGATCAATTGGCGGAGAGCGGAATATCCTTCGATCGTGAAATAGTCCGTGATGCCAACGACTGCGATCCCGGCACTGCAAGCCTTGTCAACAAGTTGCTTAGCATAGGCCCTGAAATCGTTGCCAAATCCATTATTCAGCGCCGAAAATGGCGTGTGGACTTGGAGATCCCATTTTCTCCATTCAGAGCCGCGAGGAAATGTTGGTTGTGGCATAGCAGTGGTTAGGCTTCAGCGAGCGCCTTGAACGCTGCCTGAGACGGGTCGCTGTAAAAGTCGATTTGGAGTTTGTCGATGACTTCTGCGGGTAGTTCGGCGAAGTCACGGCGGTTTTCGGTCGGAATCATCACGCGCTTCGCCCCGGCATCCATCGCGACGCGGAGTTTATCGCCGAGGCCCTCCACACGGTTGAGAACGCCGTGGATGCTCATCTGACCAAGGACGACCAACCCCGAACAGATCGAGCGGTGCAAGACGGCGGAAATGAGGCCGACGTAAAACGCGACGCCGAGGTCCGCTGCGTCCTTGCCCTGCATGAGACTCATCACCTGGATGTTGAAATCGTAGGCCCCGATGTCGCGGTCGATGCCGGTCTTCTTGGCGTTGCCCTTGAGGTAATCGAAGGCCATGCGGGCGCTTTCCTTGATGCCCTTGCCGCTCGTCCCGACGACGTTGAAGCGGTGGCCGCCGGGAATGGCGTTGATCTGGATGCGATAGAGCGAGAAGCGATTCTCGGCCCCATCGAAGCCGACCGTGAACAAGTCCCCCGGGGCGAGCGCACCCTCCGGGATGATCTGCGCCGATCCCAGCTCCTTGCAGGTCACGATCGTTTCCTCCCCGGTCTGCTTGTCGATGAAGGAGAGATTCACCTTGGAATACTCGATGCCGCCCATCCGCTTGAGCTGCTCCTTCACCCGGCGACGCAGCTCGACGGCGAAGGCAAGGTATTCGCGCAACTCGTCCTTGGTGCAGTTGCCGTCCGGGTGGATCAACTTGATGAGTCCGACCGTGGTTCGGACGATGGCCTTGCGGTCCCGTTCCTCAACGTGGCTGCCGAGCGTGAAATAGCGGTCGTAGGCATCCGTGTAATTTCGTCCACGCAACTGCGTGTGAAAGACCTCGGCCATAT
>JAIXUU010000280.1 GCA_027483405.1 Planctomyces sp.
CCACTGATCGCAGAAACTGTGGCAGCCACTTCACCGGTCTGGCGGGCTGTCAATCGCGTGCTCAATGTTCTTGTCGCCCCGGGTGGGAGCTCACGGATTTCCCAGCTCACGGTGCGAGTTGTGGTATCGAAATCTCCCCCTTCACTCGCATCCGCAAAGTCGTAGCCGGTCGGGATTTCTTCCACGACTTTAATGTTTCTCAAGACCCCACTGCCCTGATTCTGCACCAGGTTATCAAAGCGGGCCGGGCGTCCCACGATGGCACGGGAGGGAACCTGATGGGTAATCGCGAGGCCACTTCCCAGCACCACGATCTCCTTCTGAGCTTCAATGGGCCGCATTCCCTGAGCGAGCACGGTCACCTGATTTTTCAATCGACCCACTCGAGTTGGTACCACTTCCAGTAACACATCATGAGCTTCCCCGGGAGCGAGGTCACCCACCAGATACTCGACATCTTTGCCCGCAGGGTGATCAATTCCTTCCGGAAGCAGATCCCGCACGATGACATTCTTGGCCGTGTTTTTACCGAGATTTTTGACCCGGAACGTCATTTCGAAGGTTTTTCCCAGAGTCACCTCGGCGGGAACATCACTCCGAAGATCAATTTCCGCAGCAGCCACGACAATTTCAGCGGCCACTTCCGAGACAAAACTGACGCGTGCCACACTGCCAATCTGGCCTTCTTCCACCGGGGTCACTCGCACTTGAATGGTGCGGGTCTCACCGGGCGTCAATGTCCCCAGCTTCCAGATCAAACGCTTGTCACTGATCTCCGCTTGAGGAGCAGTTCCCGTCAACTGTGTTCCTCTAGGAATTCGATCTTCGACAATCACCTGCCGGGCAGCCACAGTTCCTTCATTCTTTACCACGACAGAATAGATCAACGACTGGCCCAAAACGGCACTGGCCGGAGCCTGCTTCTCGATCACAACCCGCGGCTGTTCAACAGCCCGCGCAGTGGATTCGGCCGCTGCTCCAGGTTCAGGGAGCATGGCTGGACGTGCCGGGCGGTTTGAAGAATCGAATGGAGGCTCAGCCCCTTCATTCACGGGACGTTTTTGCGGGAAGTCATCTCGAATCGATCCGCGGGGATCTTGCGGCAACCGTCCCCGCACGGGCTCAGAGCCAAAGGGATCATTATCAGCCGGAAGACTTCGCGATGAGTTTTCCAGATCTCGTGATCCCGAATTGCGAGGAGGCAAAACCGTCCGAGGAACTTCATCACCGGGAAAATCGCGATCAGGGCCAATCGCAGGTTCAACCGGGCGCAATCGATCGGGCTCATTTCGGCTTCGACCAGTGGCCGGAGCATTCGTGGAACCCGCCGGCGGAAGCTGAGAAGGCAAACCCAACTCAACATCCAGATCGACGGGCAAACTGGCTGGAGGAGTTGTTCGACCAGAACCAATGGCCGGCAGACCAGAATTGGTGGGCAATTCACGATTCGATGGATTCCGCGATGGCAGACGATCTCGGGTGCTATTGCCAGCGGGAGGAGTTGCGGGAGTATCCAGCCCAAAGGGATCTGCTTCAGGGATTGCCACCGGTGGTGCTGAGGGGGCCATTGATGGTCGGCGATAAGGCTGCATGTCGCTGGGCTGTTGATTGCCACCGGGTGGAGCACCCGCAGGTTCTCGTCCACTACTGGCTGGAACACTGTTTTTTAATGGAGGTAAGTCCGCTGGGAATGCATCAGCAAAGGGATCCCCCTCACCATTCTGGATGCCGCTGGTTTGTTGAATCCTGCTTCTGGCTGGGGTCTTCTCGCCAACAGTCGGTTGACCGATCGGAATCGGCTGGGCGTCAGGAACTTCGAGTAAACGAGGTGCGATCCCGGGAGCTTCTTTTTTGGGTTCGATCTGCGCGGTGCGTGCCGAACTTGAGGATCTTGTCAGTGGTTGAGCATCCAGATCAGGGAGGACGGGAGGTGTGGGCATTGCTGCTGCAGAGTCTTTTTCGGCCACTGCCGGTGGGGGCAAGACGAGCGCAGGGCCTAATGGGGGTTCGTTGGCTGATTGACTGCGCACGACAGGTTGCTGTTTCTCATCGATCGTAGGGTCGGCTTCGGGGAACTCCCCACCGGCCTGATAAGCCGCCAGTCGAAAATCGAGTCCACGACTGGAGGATTGACCTTTTGCAGTCTCACCCGGGACTTCTTTGGTCGAAACATTGGCCTCATGCACGGGATGCAGCGACGCATCGACAGCCAGGCCAGGTTCCGGGAAGGTTTCTGCACCTTGAATAGCGGAGATTTCACCCGCATGCACCAGAGGCTGCTTCAACTGATTAAGCTGGTTGAGTTGGCCGTAAACATTCACGACAACGAGTGAACAGACCCCAACCACGACCGAAAGGGCGGCAAATTTCCAGAAACCGGACAGCATGGATCCATCCCCTACCGCAACGTGCATCGTGCACTCAAAGCCCGCATGACCTATGCGCAGCTTTTGCATTCAGAGGCTGGAATACCACATTTTTGTAAGAATGGAAAGATCGATCAGTGCAAAACCAAGTCCAAAGCATGAAAGAATTTGAAGCATTGTAAAAACTTAGAACAATTTTCAGGGCGTCCACTCCGGAAATCGGCAGAGTCGTCACTTCTGAATAGACAGTCACTTTCGGCCGGCGACTGATTACCTACTCAGCACTTGATCACTCCAAAGAACCTGATTTGATGACAATCCCTCGGGGAATGGTTGGTCTCCCGTCAATTCCAACCCTCAATTCCTACGAAATCCGCACGCACCCTGATTTCTGCTTGTCAGCAGCCCGGTCAGCAGCGGAAAATAGTGCCTGGCTTCACCAATCCGGAGATTTCAGCACCACTTCCTCCCTCAGAGGGTGTGGCGATTGCGACAGGTATGCGGGGCATAAGGATCGCAAGCGAATTCTGGCTGACTTTACTGGAGAATTTCCCGGCTGAACAATGGGTCTGCCTGAGGAGATGCCGATGTGAGGCAAGATAACGATCAGGCGCAGAAACACGATCAGGCGACAGACCATCCAATTCTGTAGTCCTCATCAGCGAGATGAACTGTCTGGGGTAACATCGCAATGGCGAAGAAATATCTGAGCCTCGAAGAAGCAGCAGAAATGCTCGGCATGCGCCCGGAAGATGTCGGCCGCATGCGCGAAAAAGGCGATTTGCGAGGCTTTGCCGATCGCGGCAACTGGAAGTTTCGATCGGAAGATATCGAAGAAGCCCTCCGGCGGCGTCAAATTGACTCCGATCCCGACGTCAACCTGCTGTCTGATGATGAAGATGGCAACCTGTTCAATGAGCCAACACCCTCGCGCAGAAAAGGGGAATCGGGTTCAGACAGCGATGTCCGGCTGGTGGCCCCCTCTTTTGCCCTCGACGAAGGCGATGTTCGCACCGATCCGGAGATTTCGTTAGCTGCTGCTCCCTCCGATAGTGATGTCCGTCTGGCTTCTAAACCAGGTTCAGATAGCGATGTCAAGCTGATGAGCCGCTCCGATTCGGATAGTGATGTCCGTCTCTCGCTCTCCGATAGTGACGTTAAACTCGCGAAATCTCCCGGTTCTGACAGCGATGTCCGTCTCGTGGGTGGGCGCGATATTGTGAAGCCCGGTAGCGATAGCGACGTCGCACTGGTCTCGGATGTGGAAAAAAGAGATCGCGATTTTGGCGGTTCGGCAATTCTCGATGACGATGAGGGCGACAGCCTGTTTCTGCCTGGCGACAGTGCTTTAAGGTTAGGCGGCGACAGCGGCATGGAGCTGGGACGCCCTGCTGATAGCGGCATTCTCCTGGAAAAACCGAAACCAGGTTCGAACAGCTCGCGCTTGTTTGAATCCAAAACTGAGCCCGAGCAATTCACTCTCGCGATGGATTCCAGCCCCAAACTGGCTGGTGATTCTGGTTCAAAAAACTCTGGCAAGGCCCCTCCCGCGCGTGACGACCTTGACCAGACAGCCCCGATGCTGATTCTGGACGATGAAGAAGACACCGTCTCGACGACAGCCTTCGAAGTCCCCATGCTCGACGAGGATGCTCCTTCCAAAGGAAATCGTCGCGATCAGACAGAGGCTGATGTGCTTTTATTCGATGACGACGAAGACCTCGATGGCAATCTGGCGACCACCATTCGCAAGGGAAGCCGGAATGTCGACGACGATGATGAATTCGAAGATCTCAGCGATAGCTCTGTCGCCGAACTCGAGAACGATGACGTCGTGACATTTGACGATGCCGACGATGATGACGACAACGTCTTCGCCGATGCCGACGAAGACGATATGGACTCGGAAATGGTCGAAGGCTCCAGTGCTGTCGGCCTGGCTGCCGGTGGTGTCAGACGACCGACTCCTCGTGAAGAGGAATGGGGTGCTGGCACATTTTCACTGTTGGCACTTTCAACCTTGACGTTGGTGGCAGGGACTGTGATTGCAGCCGATCTGATGCGAGTCATTTCTTCGCAAGGGCAGACAGCCGTCTATAGCGGTGCTCTCGTCGAAATGATCGGCGGGTTCTTCAAGTAACAACTTCTGATACGCTTTCGATCTCATCATAGTGCTCTTTGCGCCATACTTCTTGCGTGCCATGCTTTGCAGCTCTGGGCAAGCATGGGCCAACACTGCACTATGGATTACTTGGATGCGTATAAAGAAGGTGCCATGCCGAATCTCTGTGTTTACTGTGGTTCAAGTTCAGGCTTTCATCCTGATTATCAGCATGCCGCTGTCGAACTGGCCCAGTTGATGGTCGCTCAAGGCTGGAGTCTGGTGTATGGCGGCGGATCGATTGGCGTGATGGGAATCATGGCCGATGCAGTCATTGCTGCTGGCGGAAAAGTTATCGGAATCATTCCCGAATTTCTCGCCACGCGCGAAGTCATGAAAGACAATTGCACTGAGTTACTTGTGACCGATTCAATGCACTCGCGCAAACGCCAAATGATGGAACTTTCGGATGCCTTTGTCGCTCTTCCGGGTGGTTATGGAACACTCGAAGAACTGCTTGAAACCATCACCTGGAAACAGTTGGGCCTGCACAATAAACCTATCGCCGTTCTGAACACACGGCAGTTCTTCACGCCGCTGATTGGGCAGATCGATCATCTTGTTACCGAAGGGTTTGTTCGTCCGGAACATCGAATGCTCCTGCGCATCGCCACCACACCAGTTGAACTTCTGGAACAACTCTCACTTCCCGCCGAGCCACCCCTGAAAAAGTGGTTCAATACGCAAGAGATCTGATGCGAAATGCATGAGGTTGTAGCGATCTGTGTGCCATGCCGGCAGCTCTGGGGATGTATCTCTTCACTGGGTGCCACTGCTGGCTTGCCAGCAGTGCTCTTTCGATTCTTCCTTCAGTTCAATAATCCCCACGAGGATCTCAGGAGGTGAATGAATTCCTCAGTACTTCAACTCAGCTTGTGATCAACCTCTTTCAGCCTAAGATCAATCTCAAGTTGCAATATTGGGGCGTTTTCATCACGGTTGGAAAACAGGCTGCTGGGGGGTAAATCAGGAATGTTTCCATTTGATGGAAGTTCTTGTGGTCAATCTGCAATAACAAGTACCGTGGAAAGAACCTTCGGGATGATTTTGTCATTTAAGAAACTGATCAATAATACGGTAAGAGTAGCCATAGGCATTGTTTTGTCGGCGAGGTTGTAAGTCGACGGGATCCTCACTCCTGAAACCATCAGCGATCACGCTCTCAATCAATACGTTGTCCGAAAACACGGCGGACGCAGGAAATATATATCCAACAGGATAAACATCTTTCACAGCCGGTGGAGGAAGTACGCTGGCAGCTATCTCGGGTAAGCCCTCTTCATCAAATACATGTCCTCGTTCAACAAGAAATACGATCCACTTCGGGTAAAACGGAACTACCATTTGCGTCTCCGGGAGCCATTGGTCACTGAATGACTGTGTTTTATCCCATGCGACGATCTCGCCTCTTAGATATGACTGCTGAAAGTCCTTTCGACATACCTTGACACTCTCATGTAGAACCCGTTTCTCCTCATCGAGTGACCAGGTTCTGCCATCAGATGCTCGACTGACAATCCCGACGCCAGGATACCTCACCAGATCCGTTCCGTAGCTATTTTTAGTGTAGCGTGGCGGTGGCAAATCTTCTGATTGCCACCAGTGCTTTCGATTCGAAACTGGAGGATCGCTACAGCCGTGTACAAGCAATGTCATCGAGAATAAGGTAATCCAGAATGACACACGGTAGATCTTGGTAAGTCGAGAATGATGCCTTAGGTTAAGAATGTTGGCTTCAAACTTGTGGCAGTGTGGACGTCTGGTTGTCACAAGATGAGATGTTGTGTACGCCATGAATCGATCGCCCCTTCGTCTGTCGCAACAAGAGCACTGTGCAGTCTCGG
>JAIXUU010000124.1 GCA_027483405.1 Planctomyces sp.
ATCAGTCAGTTCGACAGATCGAGTTTTGCGTTCAAACACAGGGCGGCCAAGTTCCTCTTCCAGTTTTTGTATGGAGCGACTGAGGGCTGGTTGAGAAATATGGAGTGTTTCAGCAGCTCTGGTGAAACTTCCTTCACGAGCCACCTGCAAAAAATATCTTAACTGATCCAGATCCATCACAATTCTCACCATTTGGATTCATGCATGAAATGCATGGAATATATCACAGGAATGCATTGGCTGTATTGAGTTCGGGTTGTCATAATCTTAAATGTTGATGGAACAAAACCCAATAAATCTGGATTGGAAATCGGGTTTCACACGACGGAATTTTCAAAACGACAGAAGATTGGCTGTGTGCTTGTTCCCATAGATGGGCTGATGCGCTCAGGCCCATGGCGACAAGGCAAAATCCTGAAAGGAATGGACAATGACGAAGCATTCATGGTTGAGATCGATGCGACGGTCAATGGCAGTCACGGCACTGGCGGCGTCGTGTGGTTTGCTGGCCACCAGCGGGCTGGTGACAATTGCCGATGATAAGGCGGCTGCTAAACCAGGTGCACCCGGTGGTCAATGCCCCGTGATGGGGAATGTGAATCCGGCTTCTGCCCGGAATACTGCCGCGGGAGCCATGTCAAATCGCGACTGGTGGCCCGAGCAATTGAATCTGTCGATTCTGCATCAGAACTCGGCGAAGAGTAACCCTATGGGGCCAAACTTCAGCTATGCCGAAGAGTTCAGCAAACTTGATCTGGTGGCTGTGAAGAAGGACATCAAGGAACTTCTCTCGACATCGCAGGATTGGTGGCCGGCTGACTTTGGCAATTATGGGCCACTGATGATTCGTATGGCCTGGCACAGTGCCGGCACTTATCGAATTACGGACGGTCGTGGTGGTGCAGGTTACGGCACACAGCGATTTGCTCCGCTGAACAGTTGGCCTGATAATGCCAACCTGGATAAAGCCCGCCGCCTGCTCTGGCCCATCAAGCAGAAGTATGGCAACAAGATCTCGTGGGCCGACCTGATGATTCTCACCGGAAATGTGGCCATCGAATCAATGGGTGGTGAAACAGTCGGGTTTGCCGGTGGTCGCGAAGATGTCTGGGAACCCCAGGAAGATATCTACTGGGGTCCCGAATCCAAGTGGCTGGGTGACAGCCGGTATACGGGTGATCGTGTTCTCGAAAAGCCATTGGCAGCCGTGCAGATGGGGCTGATTTATGTGAATCCCGAAGGTCCCGATGGTAAGCCTGATCCATTGGCGGCGGCTCGTGATATTCGTGAAACATTTGCCCGCATGGCCATGAATGATGAAGAGACGGTCGCTCTCATTGCTGGCGGCCATACGTTCGGCAAAGCTCACGGCGCAGCCACGCCGGAAGGAAACGTGGGCCCCGCACCGGAAGGTGCCCCTATTCAGGAGCAAGGCCTGGGCTGGAAGAACACCTTCGGTAAAGGAAATGGAAAAGACACCATCACCAGTGGTCTGGAAGGTGCCTGGACGACGACGCCTACAAAATGGTCGAACGGTTACTTCGATAACCTGTTTGGCTATGAATGGGAATTGACCAAGAGCCCTGCGGGTGCCTGGCAATGGACACCCAAAGAAAAGGCAGCACAAGGGACTGTCCCTGATGCTCATGACCCCAAAAAATCTCACGCTCCCATGATGTTCACGACGGACATCGCTCTGAAGACCGATCCGGCCTATGCGAAGGTCTCGAAGAAGTTTCATGAGAATCCTGCCGAGTTCAAGCAGGCATTTGCCAAGGCCTGGTATAAGCTGACTCACCGCGATATGGGGCCAGTCAGTCGCCTGCTGGGGCCTGAAGTAGCTGCAGCGCAGATCTGGCAGGATCCTGTCCCTGCGGTCAATCACGAGCTGATCAATGCCCAGGATATTGATTCGCTCAAAGGGACGATTCTCGCTTCCGAGCTGACCATTTCTCAAATGGTGCGAACCGCCTGGGCTTCGGCCTCAACTTTCCGTGGTAGCGACAAGCGTGGTGGAGCCAATGGAGCCCGTATTCGCCTGGCTCCCCAGAAAGACTGGAAGGTCAATCAACCTGCTGAACTGGCTAAGGTATTGAAGGTCTATGAGCAGATTCAAAAAGATTTCAACTCGGCTCAAAAGACCAATAAGAAAGTTTCACTCGCTGATCTGATTGTGCTGGGTGGTTGTGCCGGGATTGAAGAAGCGGCGAAGAAGGCTGGTAATCCAGTGAAAGTTCCTTTCGTGCCAGGACGGACTGATGCCACGGCTGAAATGACGGATGCTGAATCCTTTGCAGTACTCGAACCTAAGGCCGATGGCTTCCGGAACTTCTTCGGGCATGACTTGGACCGCCGGGGTGAAGAACTGCTGGTTGATCGAGCTCAACTGCTGACACTGACTGCACCGGAAATGACAGTGCTGGTCGGTGGTTTACGAGTGCTCGACACCAATGTGGGCTTCCCGGGGATGGGGGTGTTTACAAAGAATCCCGGAACACTCACCAACGATTTCTTTGTAAATCTGCTGGATATGAATACCACGTGGCAGACCTCGCCCATGTGTGAGCATTTCTTCGAGGGACGCGACCGCAAGACGGGACAAGTCAAGTGGACGGCTTCATCCGTTGATCTGGTTTTTGGCTCAAACTCACAGTTGAGAGCAATTTCGGAAGTCTATGCCACTGCTGATGGCAAGCAGAAGTTCTTGAATGACTTCGTGGCGGCATGGACAAAAGTCATGAGTCTCGATCGCTTTGATCTGGATCCTAAGCTCAAAAAGGCTAACGTTCAGGCGGCACTGGGACAAAGATAGCTTGTCTCAGATTGATGCAGGCCACTCGGGTTCACACCCGAGTGGCCTTTTTTATTGGCTCTGGATTGCAAATGGAGAAAACTATGATTCTCCACAGCATTTTTTGAACTTTTTGCCACTGCCACATGGGCAGGGATCATTACGGCCCGTATGGGCTCCACTTATTAATCTTAATCGCATACTTTTGAAAACCCATCTTCTGGATTTTCTTGATTCACGCGAGTTAACATCTAATTTTGTCAAAATTAGAATGGGAAAAAACAATCTTGTCTTGCGATACTTCAAACGAAATGGCTGTCGCCCGATTTCTTGGATTATGTGATGTCTGCAAAGCTGTTCTCTATTGTAGAACTATTTGAAATTCCGGGAAGAGGTGTGATCGTTGTGACGGATACCGCGATTCGAGATGTTCCGAAACTTTTGGTCGGTCAGAAAATCAACTATCGAAAATTGAATGGGGGTTTGTATCACTCCTTCATTCGGGGGATTGAAATGATCAGTCCTTTTGACTCTGGCCGTTCATTTTGCTTTCTTGCTGAAGAGAATTTGACAAAAGCTGATTTGCCGATTGGAACCGAAGTCTGGCAAGTTGCGGAACTCTAAGGTGTCTGATCTCCTGGGGTTCATCTGTGCCTTTGTTCTAATTGGGCTTGTGTGCCTATGGGGTGCCCTGTGTGTACTCTGTATTGGGGGCTGGATTGTCTCTCAGATCGGAGGAGGAATTCTTGTTCGTCCGCTGGGGCGAGGTTTTTTTACTGGTCGGCAGGCGACTCAAGATAATATTGAACTCATCGAAGAGACTGAAGATGCGGCCGATCTGGCAGGTAATGCTGATGCCGATCTGCAGGTTCAGGGTATGACCTGGAATGACCCGACATTATGGATACTGGCATTTTTCATCTGGCCATTTTTTGTGGCTATGGCACTGGATCACTATTTTAATTCTTCCAGACGACTGAAGTCTTCGGAGTCCAAACGGTAATCATTCGAATGCCGTTCGGCTTTGATAGATGTGATGAAAAATGCCCTTACAAAACCGTAAGGGCTTTTTCGTCTCTAAATTGCAAATTAAAAATACTTCGATACATAATTATCATTAGGATTACGAATTCACCAGGAAGTGGCAGATGTCGCCGTCCTGCATGATGTAGGTCTTGCCTTCGACTCTCAGCTTGCCTGCGGCACGGATGTCTTTTTCGGTCTTGTACTGCTCAAGATCGGCTAGAGTATAAATTTCGGCTCGGATGAAGCCTTTTTCAAAGTCGGTGTGGATCACGCCAGCCGCCTGTGGAGCTGTGGCGCCGACGGGGATTGTCCAGGCCCGCACTTCCTTTTCACCAGCAGTAAAGTAGCTCTGCTGGCCTAACGTGCGATAAGTGGCCCGGGCTAGAAGAGCGAGAGCCGGTTCTTTCAGACCGACGGATTCGAGCATTTCGGCTCGATCGGCTGGATCGAGTTCAGCCAGTTCGGCTTCGAGCTTCGCGCACACGGGAACCACTTCTGCTCCGACTTTAGTGGCAAAATCCTGAAGCTGCTTGACCAATGGCCCTTCGCCCAGAAGGTCATTCTC
>JAIXUU010000302.1 GCA_027483405.1 Planctomyces sp.
CGCGAACTCGCTCGGGCCCGACACTGCTCACACTGGTTCCACCAGCAAAACCTGCAGCATTGCTTCCTCCCCAGAATCGAGTCACTCCAGCCGGTGGTACCTTTTCGAACGATCACCAGACGCTGATGCCCGCAGGCTATGTCGTCGAGCAGGCCTTATCCACTGAGCCTCGCAAGAGCCCCTAAAGTTCTCTCGAATCCTCGGCCCGGCTCTCTCTCCAAAATGAAACCGCCTCTCAAGAACCCTCGCCCTCTTCATCCCTGGAAAGGTCATGATGAGCGGCCTCTCAGCATTTCTGCCACTCAACAAGACGTTATCTCTGAAGTCCCTTCGCTGCCTTCGCGCCTTCGCGAGAGACCTCCGAATGAAAAACCGTCCTCGCGCGAAGCCGCGAAGTTCACCAAGAAGATCGGCAGATTCACTTCATCGAGAGCACACACTCTCACATGCCAATCATTGCCAACATCCTCTATTGAACCTTCGCCCGCATCTCTGTGTGAGACGGCAGGGTGAGGGGCTTTTCTCCGCACACAGGTCATCCGTCGCGTCAGATCTTCAGAGTCAGGCCTAACGATTCAGAATCATTCTTTGTATGATTCGGGCTTTTGATCCTGCTTGGAACATTCTGGCCAATCCACGGGTATGACCATGCGCTCATCGACCGCTTTTATCCAGCACTTGCCGACCGACAACCTGCGAACCCGATTGGCTCTGCTTCTCTTCACATTGGTCATTTGCCCATTGGTCATTTGCGGCTGTGCTCAAAACTCAGCCCCAGTAAAACCTGGAAGCACTCAGTCTGCGGAAACTCTCCCCAAAGCTTCGCCTTCTCAGCAATTGCCCGCACCGGTCATCGAACTGGAACCTGACGAGCAGCGGCTCGCCTTAGCCGATTTTCTCAACTTCCCCGAAGCCAGCGACGATGTCGCTACCACTGGTTGGTCCGAAGCAGGCTTCATTATTCGCGGCACAGGTTCGCCCAAAGGTTACCTCTACACGCAGAAGACCTTTGAAAATTTCCGCCTGCGCTATGACCTGCGATTTCCTGCCGCTTTGTTGTCATCCGCCTCACCACTCAAAGAAAACACAGGCGTTCTCGTCTATATCACGGGCGATCAGAAGGTCTGGCCCCTTTCGATGGAAGTGCAGGGAAAGTATGTCGATCTGGGCTCCGTCAAAGAAAATGGCGGTGCTGCCAAAGCGACACAAACCTTCGATAAAGAACTGCAGCAGAAAGTCATTCGACCAGCCCATGAGTGGAATTCGCTGGAGGTCATTTCTCAAGGCGGCGCTCTGACGGTGCTGCTCAATGGCGAAAAGATCACCGCCTCCGAGCCCAATTTTCTCAGCAGTGGTCCTATTGGATTGCAGGCGGAAGGTTTTCCTGTCGAATTCGCCAACCTCCGCATCCTCGTTTTGCCATAATACGGCATCTCCGCTGCGGAATCGTGGATTCCTAATTCGGATTGCAGTATTCAACTGCGATCTCTGGTACGGGGTGTTTGGGGTTGAGCGTCTTCGCGCCCCCCAGATTGTGCCGAAAATCGCTGGGGGTTCGAAGACTCAACCCCAGCCACCCGTCGAAGACTCAACCAGAGCCACCCGCCGCGCAGTTGTGTGAAGGAATCCGTATAAGAACGCTAAGACCCTTTGCGGTACTTGTCGGCATCGATCCGGTAAAAGGTGTAATCCACCTTGATGCCGCTCAATTCTTTGGGAGCTTCATGGGAGAAGACCGCTCCCACCTTTTCTGTCGCTTTGCGTGAACGCCAGTTATCGCGACCAATGTGGAACCAGACGACCTGAGCCCAGGCAAACGCATGGTCGAGCATCAGTCGCTTCATTTCGCCATTGGTCACACCACCCCAATGGCTTCGAGACAGAAATGTGAAACCAATCGCCACTTCTCGATCTTCCAGATTCCATTCATAGAAACGGGAGGATCCAACAATTATTTCACTTTGCCGGTCCACCACCACATAGGCACTCTCCGCAGCCAGCGCCCCTTCAAAAAATCGCTGTCGAAACGGCTCTCGCTGATAGCGTTCACGATCCGGATGCTGCTCCCAGATCAGTGGATCTGCCGCCGCCTCATACAGCGGCTCAAAATCCTCCGCACAAATCGGCCGCAGCACCACCGTGGGCCCCACCAGTGAACAGGTCATATCGATAGGAAAAGAAAATTGATCTATCAAAATACGTTATCTCAAGAATACTGAGAAAAGTTTGCCTACATAGAAGCTTTTCGAATTGCGATATGAAAGCAAATCTGATGTAGAGATCACAGATCATTACTGCTGATCACTTCGTCGAGTCCATCAGCGTCATCATCATCGTCTTCAAGCCCTTCGCTCTCGGCGACCTCAGCAAAGAAATCAAGGTCGCTATCTGAAGTTTCTAATGACTGATAGTATTGCATTTCTTCGGCATCAAGCGTGTATTCAACTCGTCCATGATGCTGTTCAACTAAATCTCGAATGGTCTGTAAATCGACCTTAAAAAACTCTTTTCGAAAGTTTACTCGATTGATTCGATGGCGGTGTAACGCACGGTGATGCGTATGTTCCAGCCGAGGAGCATCCTCCGAAAAAATCATCATATGCACGTCGAATGGAAACGGTACCGAAGCGTCTCCGAGTTCTTTGACGCGGTCATTGGGGTCAAGACGGCGTGTAAGGCCAACTTTATAAGTATCTTTTCCGAAAGACCCGATGTTGGAAATTACGTAAACATGCCCAACTTTTGTCATCTCAGCTTGAGCCCTGGCTCTAATTCCGCGAGCTTCTGCATCGGCAAGTTTTGCACGTAAAGCTTGAATCTCAGAGGAGTGTTCATTGCCTTGACGTCGAAGCGCTTCTTCAATCGCTCGTTCAATGACCTGCTTTTCAGCGGCCGCACGTTCCATTTCCCTTTTTAAGTCTCTTTCAACCTTCTTCTGCTCTTTAATTTGTTCCTTGATTCGTCTCTGTTCCGCTTTCTCGTGCTCACGACGTATGACCAACTTATATTGTTCTTTGAGTTTGTTAACTTCATCCCTTTCCCGGATTGACGGAATTTCATAACCGCACTTTCGGCAAAAATTAATCGCCTTCAATATTCGAGTCTTGGTCAGTTCGAAGTTTTCGCCAGTGAGTTTCTGAAGCCACCATTCAGTGACATTTTTCAAGTATTCATCGGCGATTCGATCAACAGCGACTGCGTCTTGCTCAGCCTTAGCGCGAAGTGCCGCAATTTTTTCGCGTTCAATCTCAAACTCTTGATTTACGCGGTCAATCGTATCCTTTCTGGCGAGATCAAGATTTCGTTTCAGTGTCGTCAACTCGGTATGCGCAAGTCTGAGTGCTGCAGAACGTTGATCGAGTAACGTTTCGACTTTTGCCAGGTGACGAAAATATTTGTCACATCGACTTCTATGTTCAAATGTAACTGCAAATAAAGCGCCTCCACTTGCCAGCAGGATAAAAGCGAAAAGAACCGCGAGAACTGGCTGAAAAAATAAGGCGAACGCACCGACGATTCCTGCCAGTATCACCACCGCCGCCGCAGCAAAAATAATGACATCGAACCTTCCCCATGGTTCAGAGATATCTTCCTCCAGGAGAGGCGGTGATTGATGTACAAAGCTGATGAGCTGCCCGGTAGCTTCACAATTTGGGCAGTGGAGTTGCTTCTCTCTGGGGATTTGAGACACAACGAGCCGGCAGTCACATTCTGCACAGTAGCGAATCTCTGAAGGTTCCGGCTGTGAAGTGAGCCATTCAACTGTAACGACCTGGCTCCAGTCATTACTGAGTTCCTGATTTCGAACAAAGGCGTTTGCTGATAAGCGATTGTTCTTTGATAGCTGTTCAAGCTGTACGCGAGTGAATGGACCACCTTTCTTGGTGCCGGCCACAACTTCCCAAAGACTCATTCACTCACTCCAGGCTACAGCGAATCACGAAAATGTGCTTAGTGACAATCTAAGCAGTAGGACTGCTCGCTGCACCTGAAAAGTGGATTCAAGCGTGAATTCCTTCAATCTGATTTGATCAGAAAGTGCTCTACACCGCCGCGGATTGAAGCGCGGAAGCGAATATCACTGATCACGCGCAGAGATACGAGCAGGTGTGGCTTCTAGCGGGAACAGCCTGATATCAATCATTCCCTAAGACA